>NZ_JAALDZ010000100.1:0-10042 GCF_014145125.1 Dietzia sp. CQ4
GGGCCGCCGCCGAGCCGCCGGGCCGCCGAGGGAGCCACCGCCGCCGAGCCCGGTGGCCCGTTACCTCGCGAACCTGCCGGCGAACGTCCGCAGCGGCAGATCTGCGCTTGTGACCACCCCGGCGGGCGCGGCGATGACCGACCTGATGGAGTTGAGCGCGGGCAGCCCGGTCACGGTCATGCCGATGGACGCGAAGTCCTCGGGATCGGAGAGGTCGACGCCGGGGGCGGGGAAGATCATGTGCTTGTTGTAGATCTGCGGATCGCCCTTGATCATCGTGATGTAGCACCCCTTGATGTCCCACTTGGGCTCGGTGAGCGGGGTCATCTGCCACTCGAGGTGGGTCTCGATCCGCGACACCCCGTCGACCATCCCCAGGTATTTGATGTAACTCCCGCCGAGGGACCCTTTAGGTAGCCGGTACCAGCCCAGGTCGACGTCCTCGGTGCAGGCGCCCAGTTCGCAGTCGAACACCACCTCGTCCAGCTCGAGGTCGAACGCGTCGGCCATCATGTACACCGAGTCCGCGAACACCTCGGTGTACTTGCGCAGCATCCCCGGCAGCGCGGGATCGTCGACGGGCCTGCCGTAGCCGACCTCGGTCCAGGTGTCGGCGGAATGGTGGCAGGACACGTCGACGGATTCGATCGTGGTGACGTTCTCGATGTCGGCCACGTCGGCCGAGGCGACCAGGCCGAGGATCTGGTTGAGGCCCGGGTTCATGCCGGTTCCGTAGAAGGTCGCCCCACCGGACTTCGCGGCCTCGTCCAGGATCTCCCGCCACGACCGACCGGACGGGTGCGGATGGTTGAGGTCGCGGTGGTGCCCGGTGATCCAGTCGGCGGTGGTGACGATGTTGATGCCGGCCTCGAGGACCTGCAGGTAGAGGTCCTCGTCGGGGAAGACGCCGTGGAACGTGAGCACGTCCGGCCGGGCCGCGACGATCTCCTCGACGGTGCCGGTCGCGACCACCCCGACGGGCGCGATGCCGGCGAGCTCGCCCACGTCCCGGCCGACTTTCTCGGGCGTGTAGCAGTGGACGCCCACGAGTTCCAGATCCGGGTGGCTGCCGATCCGTCTGATCATCTCGCTGCCGACGTTGCCGGTGGCGACCTGGAACACGCGGGCGGGCTCACTGGTGCTGCTGGTCATCTGAGGTGTCACCTTTCGGGGAGTGGATGATCGGGATAGAACTGGGTGGCCCATGTCCGCAGGGCGGTGAACCCCTCGTATTCGCCGGGGGCGAGCGCGGCGGGGTCGGAGTATTTCTGGTGCCTCCAGATGGCGAGGTCGGCCTCGAACTGCTCGATCACGCCGCGGCCGTGCCTGGCCGCGCGCTCGGCGGACTCGTCGTCGCCCAGGTCCGGGCGCCGGCGGATCCAGACGGAGAACCGGACGTCACAGGTCTCGTCGTCGACCGGGGTGACGCAGGTCGCGGTGCGGTTGTCGACCATCCCGTGGCTCCGGGTGACGGCGACCCCCAGCCCGCCGTTGATGGCCTCGACCCCGCTGTCGACCTCCTCGATCGATCCCGGCGAGCCCTCGAACGCGATCGTGAAGTCGACGTAGGAGACCGGCTCGTCGAAGTCCTGCCTGGTGAAGACCGGGATGATCGGCACTTTGTGGACGAACTCGAAGTGCGCGAAGTCGACCCCGTTCTCCAGGACGTACTGCGGATGGAGGTGGAGCCGCTCCTCGACGAGCGTGGTCCGCGGGTGGCACGGGTGGTAGTCCTCGGCGCGCGTGCCGTCGTCCCAGCTGGTGAAGACGTCGGGCACGTCGAAGTACGGCTCGCGCCCCTCGAGGTCGTGCCAGATGTAGATCGACTCGTTCCGCTCGACCACCGGGTACGTCCTGATCTTGCGGCCGAGGTTCGGGCGGTCCGCGTAGGGGATGGCGGTGTTGCGCCCGTCCGAGTTCCACTGCCAGCCGTGGAAGGGGCACTGGATGGTCTCGTCGACGACGGTGCCGCCGTGGCCGAGATGGGCGCCGAGGTGTTTGCAGTACGCGTCCATGACGGTGACCCGGCCGGATCGGCTCCGCCAGGTCACCAGGTCCTCCCCGAACGCGGTGACCCGATGGACGTGCCCGACCGGGACCTCGGCGGACCACGCCACCTGGAACCACCCGGTCGGCTTCATGGGGAGCGGGGGCTTGGGCATCGGCGGACTCCGTTCTCGGCTCGCACCAGGAGGAGGTGGCAACCGCCATCCACAGAAACAGAATGGCGATTCTGCGAAGGTAGCATCGAGCCGTGGAGGCCACAGGGATTACGACGACGAGGACCGGCGACCGTGAGGAGAGGCTCCACGGCTACCGCCAGCAGATCCTCCGCGCCGCGGAGCGCGAGTTCGGCAAGGCCGGGTTCACCGCCACCCCGATGAACGCGATCGCGGCCACCGCCGGTCTGTCGCTGGCCACAGTGTACAAATCCTTCTCCGGCAAGGCGGAGATCTGGGACGCCCTGCACCGCACGCGGATGGACGCCCTGCTGGAGGCCGTGCGCGAGGCCGACGCCGGGGAGCCGGGGCTCGAGCGACTGCTCACCGGGCTGCGTCGGGTGTTCCTCTTCCTGGCGGCGCACCCCGCCTACCTCGAGATGAATCTCCGGGCCGGCGGGGGATGGGCGAGCAGCGTGGAGGGCGCCCACGGGATCCAGCGCACGGTGTGGAGCTCGGGGCTCGAGGTGATCGCCGCCGGGATGCAGGCCGCGGCGGACCGGGGGGAGCTCGTTGGCCTCGATCCCCGCATCGCCGCCGGGATGGCGATCTCCGCCCTCCAGGTCTGGCTGTCCGAGTGGGTGGCGTCGGCGCGCGCCGAGGATCCGGAGGTGCTCGTCGACGACATGACGCGGCGGCTGCGCCTGCTGTTGACTAGCCCGGATACCTCTCGGCCGCCAGGGCGCTGAGTCGCTTCAGGAAGCGGCGGAACAGCAGGTTCATCACCGGCCGGACCGCGGCGATCGACAGGTTGGTCGCCGCGGTGCCGTGCATCGCCAGCGTCCACGTGAGTCGGCAGCCGCCCTCGGTGGGCACGATGTCGTAGGCCTCGGCGAAGGCGTGGATCCCTTTGGTGGAGCTGGCGTTGAACCGGAACGCCATCCGGCGCTCGGGCTCCCACGCCAGGAACTCCTCCTCGCCGACCAGGCCGCCGAGCATGTGGACGGTGCGGGTGGTGCCCACGCCGTACGGGGGCTCGCTGGTCCAGACCACATTGGTGATCACGCCCGCCCAGCGGGGCCACGAGTCGGCGTCGACGAAGATCTCGAACAGCTGCCGCGGCGAGGCCGGGATGGTCACGCTGTTGGTGAAGCGGAACCGGGCGGTGTCGGTGTAGTCGACGTCCACCGGTTCACAGGGGTGCATGGTCGGCATCGCCGCTCCTCTCGTCTGGCCCCGGAGATCCGTGGCCCCGAGGGTAGAACACGTTCTCGCCCAGCGGGTCGGTCAGGGGAGCGAGCCCTCACAGAAACCGCTCAGGAGCCCCCGACTAGCCTGGGTCCAAACCGGCGCCGCGACAGAACGGCGCGCCGCGAACCGCAGATGGACCCCATGCCAGAGCCCAGAACCGCCGCCGCCCGCTCCACGCTGGGCACCGTCACCGCTTTCCTCCGCAACTCATGGCGCACCCTCACCGCCATGCGCACGGCGTTGATCCTGTTGTTCCTGCTCGCCGTGGCGGCGATCCCGGGCGCGCTCCTTCCCCAGCGCAGCCTCAACGAGGGCAACGTCAACGACTACATCGCCGAGAGCGGCTGGCTGGGCGAGCTCTACGACCGTCTGCAGCTGTTCGATGTGTTCTCCAGCTGGTGGTTCACCGCCATCTACGTCCTGCTGTTCGTCTCGCTGGTCGGCTGCCTCACCCCGCGCTGCTTCGAGCTGGTCAGGCAGTTGCGCACGCCCCCGCCGCTCACGCCCCGCAACCTCGCGCGGCTGCCCCACCACGCCGCGTACCGCACCACGGCCTCGCCCGAGCAGGCCGCCGACCAGGTGCAGTCCCAGCTCAAGGGCTGGCGGGTGCGGCGTAACGACGGCGACGGCCGCGTCCCCGGCACCATCGAGCTCTCCTCCGAGCGCGGCTACACGCGCGAGGTGGGCAACATCGTCTTCCACTTCGGCCTCCTGGCGCTGCTCATCATGTTCGCGGCCGGAAAGTTCGTCTACGCCGAGGGCATGCGGGTGATCATCGCCAACGCCGAGTCGCCGGCCTTCTGCAACACGACCCCCAGCGCGTACGACACGTTCCGCGCGGGGATCCTGGTCGACGGCACCGATCTCGAGCAGTTCTGCATCAAGATCGAGGACTTCCGCGCCGACTACCTGCCCAACGGCCAGGCCGAGATGTTCACCTCCAACGTGCGGTTCACCGAGGAGGTCTCGACGACCGATCCGCAGACGTGGGAGCCGTACGAGATGCGCGTCAACCACCCGCTGCGCGTGGGTTCGACCCGCGTCTACCTGCAGGGCCACGGCTTCGCGCCCACCTTCACGGTCACGTTCCCCAACGGCGAGACCCGCACGGACACCCAGCACTGGCAGCCCACCGAGCTGCAGACGTTCTTGTCGTCGGGCATCATGCGCTTCGACCCGCCGGCCGGCATGTACCCGGATCTGATGGAGCGGCGCACGCAGCAGATCGCCGTTCAGGGCCTGTTCGCGCCGACGGCGTCGTTCGACGGAACGCTCCTGAGTTCCCGCTTCCCCAACATGGACGACCCGGCCGTGGCGATCGACGTCTACCAGGGCGACGCCGGCCTCGACACCGGCCGTCCGCAGTCGGTCTTCTCGCTGGATTCGGACCTCATCGAGTCCGGCGCCCTCGAACGCCAGGCGCGCGTCAACCTCTTCCCCGGCGAATCCACCACCCTGCCCGACGGCACCGAGGTCCGTTTCGACGGGGCCGAGGAGTTCATCAACATCCAGGTGTCCGAGGACCCCACGCAGCTCTGGGTGGGAGTCTCCGCCGCGGTGATGATGGCAGGGTTGATCCTGAGCCTGATGGTGCGGCGCCGTCGGATCTGGGCGCGGGTGTCTGTCGACGACGCAGGCGTGACCCGTGTCGACCTGGGGGGACTGGCCCGGACGGACCGGATGGGCTGGGGTTCGGAGTTCGACGACCTCCGTGACCGGCTCGTCGCAGCGGCGGCCGTCACACCCGTATTGCCCGAGGAGCCCGACTCGGGACACACTGCAACCAGTCGCGGCACCGCCGGCGACGCTCCGCGGAAGGACGACACCCGGTGAACTCTCTGATACTCGCCCAGGGCCTGCCCATCGACGAGACCCTCTCGACGTACAGCGACCTGGCGTTCCGCACGTCGTTCGCCATCTACGTCCTGGCGCTGGTCGCCTCGCTGATCTACTACGCCGGCTTCCGGGTGGAGAAGATCTCGCCGAGGCAGCTCGCCGGGGCCGGCGGGCCGGGGCTCACCGAGTCCACGTCCCTCACCGATACCGGCGACGAGGACCGCGCGTCCGCGGGCAACGTGCGCTGGGCGCGTATCGCGCAGCTCTTCGTCACGATCGCCTTCGTGTTCAGTGCGTCCTCGCTGGTGCTCCGCGGGTTGGCGACCGACCGTTTCCCCTTGGGCAACATGTACGAGTTCATCCTGGCCACCACCGTTCTCGCGGTGGGCACGGGGCTGGTGTTCCTGCGCAAGCCCGCGTTGCAGGTGGCGTGGCCGTTCGTCCTCGCCCCGGTGTTGCTGCTGCTGTTCTTCGGCGGGACCCATCTGTACTCCGAGGCCGCCCCGGTGGTGCCCGCACTGCGCTCGTACTGGCTGCCGATCCACGTGACGATCATCTCGTTGGGCTCGGGCATCCTGCTCATCCCGGGCGTCGTGTCGATCATGTACCTGCTGCGCGTGTGGCAACCCCAGGGGCAGGAGAAGGGGTGGGCCACGCGACTGACCCGGCCACTGCCCGCCGCCGAAACCCTGGACCGGTTGGCGTACCGCACCACGGTGATCGGCTTCCCGATCTTCAGCGTGGGCATCCTGCTCGGGGCGGTCTGGGCGGAGAGCGCGTGGGGCCGCTTCTGGGGCTGGGATCCCAAGGAGACCGCGTCGTTCATCTCCTGGGTCCTCTACGCCGGGTACCTCCACGCACGCGCGACCAGCGGCTGGGGCCCCAAGAAGGCGGCGTGGATCAACATCGCGGGTTTCGTGGTGTTGGCGTTCAACCTCTTCTTCATCAACATCGTGGTCTCGGGCCTGCACTCCTACGCCGGGCTGAACTAGGGCGAGGAGGGCTCGGCGGCCGCCCCGACTCACGTGGACGGCGGTCCCTCGGACGCCTCGTCGCGGAGATGGATGGCGAGATCCGTCCGATGTGGGGCGAGATCCGCTCGAAGCGCCCTCGCTCCCTGGTACTCGCCGTCGCTCAGCCGCCGGAAGGCGCGGGTCGGCTCGGTGGACAGGGAGCTGAGCCGCTCTCGAAGTCGCGTCAGCTCGGCTGCCACCGCGTCGTCGTCCAGCGCGTCGGCGTCGTGGATGACGTGCAGTTCGTAGGTCTCGATCCCGACGTACCAGAGTATGCCGTGGGTCAGGGGGAACAGGAGCGAGTCGAGATCGCCACTGATGCCCCGGGGGCCGATCGACCGGTCGTCCTCGCCTGCGGTGACGATGATGAGGGCCTTGCGCCCCGCCAGCCCGCCGTCGCCGTACCTGCGCGGTACCCCGAGCTCGGGGTCCATGTCGCCGAACGCGAACCCCGCGGTGAAGACGCGGTCGAACCAGCCTTTCAACAGCGCGGGCATGCCGTACCACCACAGCGGGAACTGCAGCACGAGCAGCTCCGCGGACGCGACCTTGTCCTGCTCGGCCCGCACCTCGGCGGCGAGCCCGCCCTGTGCGTACGCCTCTCCGAGCAGCTCGGCCAGGCCGCCGCGCGCGTCGGCGAGCTCGCCGAGATCGCTCGCGCGCAGGACCGCGTCGAACCGTTCGGCGTACAGGTCGGAGGTGAGCACCTGTGTCGTCTCACCGAGGGCGCTGACGCCTGCGCGGAAGAGACGTTCGTTGAGCGATCCACGGCGAGGGTGGGAGTACACCCACAGCGCACTGTCGGGCGTGAGGGGATGGTCGATGGTCACGAGCGTCGCTCCTCACGGTCGGCCACCGGCTCCGTCGCCATCGCCAGGACCACGGCCGTCAGCACGTGCCGGGCCCGGTCCGCCTCGAGCGCGCCGGAGAGCACGTCGCGTGCGAGGGCGTCCCCGGCCCCGATGACCGCCTGCATCCGCGCCGGGTCCACGGTCCCGACGATCGGTTCCAACGCCTCCTGGCAGACGGCGATGTAGCCCCTCTCGGCGTCGTGCCGCAGCCGTTCCAACGCCGGCGAGCCCGCGAGGGCGGCGACGACTCCGGCCATTTCGCGACCCTCCGCCAACCAGCAGTCGACGTACGCTTCGGCGACCAGCGTGCACACACGCTCGAGGTCGTCGGCTCTGTCTCGCAGAGATGCGCTCAGGGTCGAGCGTTGTCGCGCCTCGAACTCCTCGTACAGCTCGACGAACACCCCGGACCGATCGCCGAAGTGGTCGTACACGACGGGCTTGGTCACCCCGGCCTCGGCCGCGAGCCGGCCGAGGGTCAGCTCGTCGGTGCCGAACTCCTGGATGAAGGCGCGCGCCGTCGCGACGAGCTGCGCGTGCCGCTCTTCTCGGGACATCCGCCGTCGCGGTCCCTCGCTGATGTCCTGAGCCATTCTGAACCTCCTCATCGGGCAGCCGTCCGCTTTGGCTACTGATAGTAGGTTACCACTAGTAGCTAAGCGGGTCGCACCGTGTGAGCGCTCGACGGGCGGAGTCTGGCAGCAGACGCCCGCGCCGTGGACAGGCGCGGAGCCCCTCAGAGTTGCGCGAGCAGGTCCTTCCAGACGGGCTTTTAGTAGTCGATCGCCTCGGCCGAGTCGAGCTTGGTGTGCGTCAGCCCCACCGATGACTTGCCGTTCTTCTTGTCGCTGAAGTTCAGTGCGACGCGCGTGCCGTCGGCCAGCGGGACCCGCCAGTAGCGCCACTTCTCGCTGCTCGACGTGGCCGCGGGGGCCTCGACCTCGACGCCGCCGAACTCCTCGCGGTCCCCGGCGAGGTCCACCCACGCCTGCAGCGCCGCGTCCATGTCACCGGTCACGGTCCGCGAGGTCGACAATTGGAAGTCGCCGGTGCAGGACTGGCCCGGAACCCGTAGGCCGGCGTGCTGCTCGTAGGCGATGGCCGTGCCCTGGGCCCACCACTCGGCGCGCTCGACCGACTCCGGCATCATCCCCAGGGTCGCCTTCGCGATCGCCGAATGCGCCATCTCGCGCGCGCCGGCCTGCTCGAGCATCTCGACCCACTCGTCCCACGACCGGCCGGTGGCGGAGGCGATTGCAGAGGTGTTGGAGGGCTTCGTCATACCCTCATGCTGCCCCAGCGGGGCGCGTGCGGTCGTCGGTTCCTCCCGGAGCCGCTCTGAAAAGTGAGCTTCCCTCCGGTGCCCTGCACCCCCTCCGCAGGGCAGCCCAGGTCACGCGGGGTTCCCGAGCGCGAGGTGAGACCACGACCAGAGCGGAGACCACGACCAGAACCGAGACCTCGACCAGAACCGAGACCACGACGACGAGTCCCGCCGCCGCGACACGGTCCCATCCGCCCGCTGGGCCCACCGTGCAGGTGCCAGCGACCGCGGCTCCCAGCCAACTGCCAGCGAACTGCCGGGGAACCGCCACGATCGCTCGGCATACTGTGCACGTGAACGCCACAGCGAGCAACGCCCCCGACGCTCGGCCCGAGGCCCGGGTCCTGGTGGTCGACGACGAGGAGAACATCGTCGAGCTGCTGTCGGTCTCCCTGCGATTCCAGGGCTTCGAGGTCGAGACCGCCCGCACCGGTGCCGAGGCGATCGACAAGGCCCGCCGCTTCCGCCCCGACGCGGTGATCCTGGACGTGATGATGCCTGTCATGGACGGCTTCGACGCGGTCACGCGACTGCGCGCGGACGGCTGCGACGCGCCGGTGCTGTTCCTCACCGCGCGGGACGCCGTGGCCGATCGGGTCGCCGGACTCACCCTGGGGGCCGACGACTACGTGACCAAGCCGTTCAGCCTCGAGGAGGTGGTGGCCCGGTTGCGCACGATCCTGCGCCGCGCGGGCACGCTGTCCGGGGCCGAGCGCAGCTCGCGGCTCACCTACGCCGACCTCGAGCTGGACGAGGACAGCCACGAGGTCCACAAGGCGGGCCGGGCCGTCGCGCTCTCGCCCACCGAGTTCACCCTGCTGCGCTACCTCATGGTCAACGCCGGGACGGTGCTGTCCAAGGCGCGCATCCTCGACCACGTGTGGGACTACGACTTCGGCGGCGACGGCGGCGTGGTCGAGTCCTACGTGTCGTACCTGCGCAAGAAGATCGACACCGAGGAGCCGAGACTCATCCACACCATCCGCGGCGTCGGCTACGTGTTGCGCGAACCGCGCTGATGCCCAGTTCGCCGGGCGTGCCCGCCTCGTCGTCGTCCCCGTCGTGGTCCTCCTCGTCGCCCCCGCCGACGTCCCCATCGTCGTCCCCGTCGTCGTCAACCCCGGCCGCGTCTCCCGCCCCGCGGCGTCGCGCGGTCCCGCTGCGGGTGAGTCTGGTCGTGCTCGCGGTGGTGCTGACCGCGCTTGCGCTGCTGGTCTCGGGGGTCGCGGTGACCCGCGCGCTGGAGGCCTCGATGCTCGAGCGGACCGATGCCGCGCTGCACCAGGCCGAGCGCGGGTGGGCCCGTCCGATGGGTGACCTGCCCGCCGAGGCGCCGCCCCCGCCGCCGCGCGCGCCCGGTCCCGAGAGCCCGCCGAGCCGGTACTTCGTGCAGGTCAGGGACGTCGACGGCGCCGTGGTGGTGGAGATCAACGACGAGGACTCCGCACCTGACCTCGACTCGCTGGACCCGGACACCCCCACGACGGTCCCGTCCACGGGGGACGGATCGACCTCGTGGCGGGCGCTGCGGTTCGACGGCCCCGGCGGGGAGAGCGTGACGGTCGCGATCCCGCTGACGGAGAACCGGGCCGTGGTCCAGCGGCTGGT
>NZ_JAALDZ010000101.1:0-1228 GCF_014145125.1 Dietzia sp. CQ4
CGGCGTCGGCGCGGGGGGCGCGGCGGCCGGCGTGGCGGCCTGGGGCTCCTCGACGCGGCCGGCACCCGAACCGCTCGCGGAGTCACCGGGCGCCTTGTCGGACTTCTCCGCCGCCTTGCGGGCCTTCTCGAGGTCCTTGTTCAGCTCCTCGACACGCTGACGGAGGTCGTCGTTGTCCTCCACGAGCTTTCCGAGCTCCTCCTCGACCAGGTCGAGAAACTGGTCGACCTCGTCCTCGTTGTAGCCCCGCTTACCGATCGGCGGCTTTGAGAACGCGACGTTGTGCACATCGGCTGGAGTCAAGCGCATGGGATACCCCTCGTGGTCGTCTCGGGTGCCGGCCCGGCGTTCTCGAACCGGACCCACGACTTCATTACTACCTTAACGCGTGCCAATCTAGTCACATTCGGCCCGCGCGTCACCTGCGGCCCGCCGCGGGCGTCACCCGCGGCCGGCAGCCCGGCTCACGCGACGCTGGTCATGAGGATCCGCAGGATCAGCTGGATCACGATGATGATCACGAAGAGGACGAGGACCGACAGGTCCAGCGAGACCTGGCCGAGCCGCACGGGCTTGATGACCTTGCGCAGCGCCTTGACCGGCGGGTCGGTGATGGTGAACAGCCACTCGAGGATCACCGCCAGGAAGCCACGGGGATTCCAGCCGCGGGAGAAGGAGGCGATCATCTCCACGACGATCCTGGCGAGCAGCAGATACCAGAAGACCTGGGTGATGATGTAAAGGACCAGCAGGATTTCACGCACGACATAACCCTACTGGCAGTGGCCGGCGCCGCGCCGCCGGCACCCGGTCAGGCGGGGTGGGCACCCGGGGGTCAGCGACGGAACGCGCCGTTGACGGCGTCGCGGACCTCGGCCTCGGTGAGGTCCATCCCGGCGGGCTGCAGGAGGAAGGTGCGCTCGCGGTCGGTGACCTTCTCCATGCGGCCGTCGAGTCCGAAGACCAGGCCGGCGGCGAAGTCGACCATCCGGCGGGCGTCGCCGGAGGCCATGGTGGACAGATCGAGCACCACGGCGCGTCCGGCGCGGAAGTGTTCGCCGAGGCTCTTGCCGTCTCCGAATCCCCGCGGACGCTCCACCACGGTCTCGGGCAGGGTCACCAGACCGTCCTCGACGAAGTCCTCCTCGGGCGCCAGCGCGACGGCGCCACGGGTGACGGGCACGCCGCGCAGGGAGGCCCGGGCGCCGGCCTCGGCGGCGTGGTAGCG
>NZ_JAALDZ010000102.1:0-5472 GCF_014145125.1 Dietzia sp. CQ4
GCAGGGTGTCCGCCATCGCCCAGGCGCGGCGGGACGGGCGGCGGGTCACCGCGTTCGACGCCTGGGACCCCGCGGGCGCGGGTGTGCGGGTGCTGACGGGCTCGCCGGTCCGCGAGCTCCGGTGGTCCGGTGGACGCACCGGGGGACGGTGCGAGGGAGTGGTGCTCGACGACGACGAGGAGATCACCGCCCGGGAGGTGATCCTGTGCGCGGGGTCGATCGGGACGGCCGAGTTCCTGCTGCGCTCGGGGATCGGACCGCGGTCCGGCCACCCGGTCGGGCGGAGCACGCAGGAGCATCCGGAGGTCCTGCTGGACCTGCCGCCCGACTGGGGTCCGGGGGAGGGTGACCCGCTCGTCCCGCCGCCCCTGCTCTCCCACGTGGTCCGGCTCGGTCTGCCCGGGCCGACGGGCCTCGCGGAGATCGAGGTGCGGCCCTACTCGGTCCCGATGCACCGGGTGATCCCGGGCCTGGACCCCCAGCCGCACCGGATCGGGGTGGCCCTGATGAACCCCGTGGGCCGGGGCCACGTGCGGGAGGGGAGCTCCAGGGGAGACGGCCCGCGGGTGGTGCTGGCCGACGACCCCCGCGACGCCTCGGCGCTCGACCAGGCCGCCGGGATGGTCGCGGACCGCCTGGGCATCTCCGGTGGTGGGCCGCGGCCCGCACCCGTCCCGTCGACCTCCCAGCACCTCGCTGGGTCGGCGCGGATCGGTGAGGTGGTCGACGACTCCGGCCGGGTGTCGGGGTGCGAGGGTGTGCGGGTGGCCGACGCGTCGGTGTTCCCGGTGCTGCCGCGGTGCGGCCCCTATCTCTCCGTCCTCGCGGTGGCCGAGGACCTCGCCGCGCGGGTGATCGCCGGGAACTCGTGGTAGAACCGATATGAGAACACGTTCCACCGCCGAGGTGGGAGTGCGGGCGGAAGGGCCACCATGACGAGTAGCGAGATCCACACCCTCGGTGGTCACATTCACGCCGCCGAGCCCCGGTCCTTCACGCTCGCCGGTGCGGCCGGGATGCTCGTCGGCGACGTGTGGGAGCCGATCGGTGATGCGGATCCGGTCGACGAGATCCTCATGCTGCACGGCGGGGCGCAGACCCGGAACTCGTGGAACCGCGCCGCCCGGCGACTCGCGACCGAGGGGTACCGGGTCACGACGTTGGACGCGCGGGGCCACGGTGACAGCGACTGGGCGGAGGACGGGGACTACGACATCCACCGCATGGTCGACGATCTCGAGCTGATCGTCGCCGCCCGC
This sequence comes from Dietzia sp. CQ4, assembly GCF_014145125.1. Taxonomy (NCBI): domain Bacteria; kingdom Bacillati; phylum Actinomycetota; class Actinomycetes; order Mycobacteriales; family Dietziaceae; genus Dietzia; species Dietzia sp. CQ4. The sequence continues at coordinate 1,260 of NZ_JAALDZ010000102.1, forward strand.
TTCCCCGGCCGGCTGCCGGTTCTCGTGGGCGCCTCGCTCGGGGGGTTGACCGGACTGCTGGCGCTGGGGACCGCCAAGCCCGTCGCACGGGCGCTGGTGCTGGTGGACGTCACCCCGAAGATCGAGGCGAAGGGCGTCCAGCGGATCGGGGAGTTCATGCGGTCGGGGCTCGACGGGTTCGCGGACCTGGAGGCCGCCGCCGAGGCGATCGCCGCCTACCAGCCGGGTCGTCAGCGCCCGACGAACCTGGACGGACTGCGCAAGAACCTCCGTCAGAAGGGCGACGGCCGGTGGTACTGGCACTGGGACCCGCGCTTCGTCGCGGGCGCCACCGGGGACAACGCCGAGATCGGGAACGACTACTTCGAGGGGATCGTGCCCCACGTCACCGAGCCGACCATGCTCATCAGGGGGTCGCGATCGGACATCGTCAGCGACGAGTCGGTGGCCCACCTGCTGCGGCACCTCCCGCACGCGTACACCCACGAGGTCGCGGACGCCGGTCACATGGTGGCCGGGGACGACAACGCGGTCTTCCTGGACCAACTCGAGTGGTTCCTGGCGGAGATCCTCGGATCCCCGCCCCGCCCGGGGGCGCGGGGGGAATAACCCCGATCGGGCGACGTTGTTCCTCACTGCACGACCTTGAATACCCACACGGGTATGGTCCGTGCGAGAAGGTCGTCGCAGGCGCGGGCTGTCCGTAGGCTGGCGACGAGAGACGACGGGACGAGAGCCGCCCCGTCCCGCTAGGAGGGCATTCGTATGACCACCGTCGACATCACGACCGCCGACTTCGAGAAGACCGTCACCGACAACGACATCGTCCTGGTGGACTTCTGGGCCGAGTGGTGTGGCCCCTGCAAGGCCTTCGGGCCGGTGTTCGAGAAGGTCTCCGGCAAGAACCCCGAGCTGACCTTCGCGAAGGTCGACACCGACGCGGAGCAGCAGCTGGGCGCGATGCTGCAGATCCAGTCGATCCCCACGCTCATGGCGTTCCGCGAGGGCATCGCCGTGTTCCGTCACTCCGGTGCGATCCCGGAGCAGGCGCTCGACGACCTGGTCGAGCAGATCAAGGGGCTCGACATGGACGAGGTCCGCAAGGCGGTCGAGGAGGCCCAGGCCCAGCAGGGCGACGCCCAGGGCTGAGTCGGCCCACTCCCTCCGGCGCGCCCGCGCGCCGAAATTGGAACAGGTTCTCGGTTTGTCGATCCCCGGTGGACCGATGCGGATATCGTGATGAGAACACGTTCCAGTGACGGGATCACCCCGTCGCGCCCGGAGGGAGTCGAATGAAGACCAAGGCCGCCATCGCCCGAGAGCTGGGCAAGCCGTTCGAGATCGTGGAGGCCGAGCTCGACGGCCCCCACTTCGGCGAGGTGCTCGTCAAGTGGAAGGTCGCCGGTCTCTGCCATTCCGACCTCCACATCACCAGTGGTGACCTGCCCGGGCGACTGCCGATCGTCGGCGGGCACGAGGGCGCGGGCGTCGTCGAGGCGGTCGGCCCCGGCGTGACCCACGTCCAGCCCGGCGACCACGTGGTGGGGTCGTTCATCCCGGCCTGTGGCAAGTGTTCCGCCTGTGCGCGCGGCATGACCAACCTGTGCGACGGCGGACTCAACGGCACGATCGGCGAGATGGCCGACGGCCGGTACCCGTTCGCCCTCGAGAACGGCGAGACCGCCGGCGCCATGTGCACCCTCGGCACGTTCTCGCAGTACACCGTCGCCAACATGAACTCGGTGGTCAAGGTCCAGGACTGGATCCCTTTCGAGGTCGCGGCGCTCGTCGGCTGCGGTGTCACCACCGGCTGGGGATCGGCCGTCTACTCGGCCGACGTCCGGGCCGGTGACACCGTCGTCGTCTTCGGCATCGGCGGCATCGGCATCAACGCGATCCAGGGCGCGAAGCACGCCGGCGCGCGATTCATCCTGGCCATCGACACGGACGAGTCGAAGCTGGCCAAGGCCACGGAGTTCGGCGCCACCCACGTCTACTCGGACGTGGACCAGGCCAAGGCCGAGCTTCCGGGCCTGACCTGGGGGAACATGGCCGAGAAGGCCATCATCACGATCGGCGTGGCCGACGCCAAGGTGACCGCCGACGCCACCGACATGGTGGGTAAGCGGGGGGTCGTGGTGCTCACCTCCATGGGCGGCCTCGACAACCAGTCCATCAACCTCACCGGGCTGTTCGTCTCCCAGTACGAGAAGGTCATCAAGGGGTCACTGTTCGGGTCGGCCAACGCCTTCCACGACATCCCCAACATCCTGCGGCTGTGGGACGAGAAGCAGCTCAAGCTCGACGAGCTGATCACGCACCGCTTCACGCTCGATCAGGTCAACGAGGGCTACGAGATCATGGAGTCCGGCGGCGACGGCATGGTCCGCGGGATCATCGTCCACGACGACTGACCCTCTGCGACTCCGCCGGCACGGCCGGCGCTGCGGGCACGACCGCGGCAACCGTGGGCCCCGGTTCCCCTCGAGGGGGTGGACCGGGGCCCGCTCCGTACACCGGACTGGACAGCGATACCCCCACGGGTACACTGGGGTCCGGATCGACATCCGCATCCGCGAGAGAGCAGGAGGGCCCGAGATGGCTGACGACGAGGCGAGGACGCAGGTGCTCAACCGCCTGCGCCGGGCGCGGGGACAGCTCAACGCGGTGATCGACATGGTCGAGCAGGAGCGCCCCTGCAAGGACGTCGTCACCCAGCTGGCGGCGGTCTCCAAGGCGCTGGACCGCGCCGGGTTCAAGATCATCAGCTCCAACATCCAGGAATGCCTGGCGGGCGACGGCGAGACCGGCGAGGACGGGATCACCGTGGCCGAGCTGGAGAAGCTCTTCCTCTCGCTCGCCTGACCGCTCCCCGGGGCCGTGGGATGCTGGCCCCGGTACGCGGAAGACATCACCCGACCACAGACGTGAGGACTGCGACATGGACGTCGGAATCGGTACGTACACGGCGATGGGATTCGACGAGGCGGTGGAGGCGACCCGCGAGGCGCTCGCCGACCGCGGCTTCGGGATCCTCCACGAGATCGATCTCACCGCCACGCTCAAGAAGAAGATCGACAAGGACATCGAGCGCGTCCTGATCCTCGGGGCGTGCAACCCCGGGTTCGCCGGTGAGGCGTTCGACGTGAGCAAGGAGGTCGCGCTGCTGCTGCCCTGCAACGTCGTGGTCCGCGAGTCCTCCGGGGGCTGCGTCATCGAGGCACAGAACCCGGCGCTGCTGGCACAGGTCATCTCGGGCGGTCTGCAGGACATGGCCGACGAGTTGTCCGCGCAGATGCGGTCGATGATGAAGGACCTCACCCGCTGAGTAACCTGGGGGCATGACCCAGGAGCCGTACACCGACCCGCGGGCCCTCGCTCAGCAGAGACTGGAGGCGATGGTGGGGCGGGGAGAGTTGTCCCTCGCCGAGTTCTCGGACCGGGCCGCCAGGATCTGGTCCGCGACCTGCCCCGCCGAGCTGGAGGTGGCCCTGAGCGGGTTGCCGATGCCCCGCGCCGCGGGGCCCACCCCTTCCTCGACGCAGCCGCCGGCCACCCGGCCGTCAGGGGCGATCACCGTCGACGAGAGCCAGAAGAAGACCTCGGTCTTCGACACGCTCAAGCGGGAGGGTCGGTGGTCCCTCCCGGACGACTACCGGCTGACGTCCTGGATGGGCGAGATCTACCTCGACGCCCGTGAGGCCGTGGTCGACCGCCCGCGCACCCACATCCAGCTCGACCTGTGGGCCGCCAACGCCAAGATCCTGCTCCCCCCGGGAGTCTCGGTCGCGGTGACCGGCAACCGGACGTGGTCCGAGCTCAAGATCGACGAGGGCCGCTACGACATCCGTGGTGGCCCGCATCTGGACTTCGAGATCAACGGTTTCATGGCCGGCGTGAAGATCAAGATCCTCGCGGCGGGGGAGCGGATCCCCAAGACGTGGAAGTGGTTCTAGGCGGTTCGACCGCGCCGCCGCCACACCGTGTGCCGGTGCCGGACCTCGTCGTCGTGCCCCTCGACGCGGCTCCGCGGATCGGTGATCCACTCGCCGACCTCGACCCGCTCCCACGTCCCGTCCAGCTCCGGGGCCAGCACGGTCCCCGGGGCGTCCGCGTCGATCTCGGTGACCAGGCACTCGTCGGCTGAGCCGAGCGCGGCGGCGTAGATCTGTCCGCCGCCCATCACCGCCGCGTCCGGGCCGGCCGCCGCCAG
>NZ_JAALDZ010000103.1:0-2769 GCF_014145125.1 Dietzia sp. CQ4
CCGACCGACCCGCCGCCGAGGCCGCCGACCGGCGTCGCCGGGCCACCGCCGTCGTGGGCGTCGTGGCCACCCTCGCCGCACTCGCCCACGCGCAGGGGATCCCCGATCACCTGCACGAGGAGATCCGACTGGCCTATACGGACACCGACGGCGACGGCGAGCGCGCCGACCGCTTCCCGCCCGGGCCCGAGTCCCACTACGCCGAGGTCGACAGGGTCATCCTCGAGGCGTTCCCGGGCCGCGAGAAGACCGACCTCGTCGTCGTCAGCACCGCCGACGCCTTCCTGGCCTACCACCCGTACCTGGCCTACCAGGCCGTCACCTCCCACTACGCCAACCCGCTCGGTCGGTACGACGAGCGCAACGAGGTGATGCTCGGCTGGGAGGACGCCACCAGCGGCGACGAGCTGTACGCCATGATGAACGACACGCCGTGGCGGCGCCCGGACGCCGTGGTCGCCCGCCCCTCGGGTTCCGGGTACGCGCTGCGCCTGGCCGAGGACACCTATCCCAACGACCCCAACGTGCGCCGGTTCGGCGTCACCATCCCCGCCGAGGCCGTGGAGGGCCCCCACTTCGAGGTCCACGACGTCGGACCGTTCGCCGTGATCGTGGTGCGATGAGGTGACCCCACTGTGACGGCGAGCGACCGGCGCCCCCTCGGGCTGCACCCCTACCCGGGGATGGACCGCGACCGACGGCTGGCCTTGATCACCGGCTTCCTCGGCGCGTTCCTGGCGATCCTGTCCGGGTTCCTCCCGGTCCACCAGGACACCACCGAGGTGCGCTGGACCGCCGGACCCGACTACGCCTCCGTCACCGCGCCGCTGGTCTCCGGGAGGCCGCTCGACCTGACCATCACCGCACCGTGTGGCCCGTTGTCGCAGGTTCCCGACGACACGATCGTGTTCTCGACCCTGCCCGAGGGCGCACCCGGTCGGATCTCCGACGGCCTCGTGGTGCAACGCTCGGCCGACGCCGCGGGGGACCCCGCCATCGAGGTGGCGGTCCGCAACACCACCCTGCTCTCGGTCCCCCTGTCCACCCTCCGGGACCCGGCCTGCGAGTCGCTGCGGGTCCGGGCCGAGGTCGGGGTGCTGGTGGCCGAGCTCACCGGCCTGTCCGAGGTCGGGGGCCAGGGCGGGGACGACGAGAACGGGGAGGACCCGGTCAGCGCGGCCGTCCCGGGAACCATGCGCCCGCAGGTGACAGGGGTGTTCACGGACCTCACGCCCACCTCCGCGCCCGACGGGCTGGGCGAGTCGACGGTGGAGATCACCGTCGACTCCCGCTACTCCTCCAGCCCCACGGCGCTCAAGCTGGCGTTGATGGTGCTCGGGGTCCTGGCCACCCTCGCCTCGGTGGTGTTCCTGCACCGCCTCGACGGGATCGACGGACGGTCCGACCGCCGGTTCGTCCCCCGCTCGTGGACGCGGTTGTCGGCGGTGGACGGCGTGGTGGTGGGCGTCCTGGGGTTCTGGCACCTCGTCGGCGCCAACACCTCCGACGACGGCTACCTCCTCACCATGGCCCGGTCGGCCGGACCCAGCGGGTACATGGCCAACTACTACCGCTGGCTCGGATCCCCCGAGTCGCCCGTGGGGTGGTACTACGAGATCCTGCGGCTGTTCGCCGAGGTGTCCACCGCGAGCCCGTGGATGCGCCTGCCCACCCTGGCGTGCGGCATCCTGGCGTGGCTGATCATCAGCCGGGAGGTGGTCCCGCGCCTGGGCCGGCTCGCCCGCACCTGGCACCGGCCGCGCTGGACGGGCGCCGCGCTCTTCCTGGCCTTCTGGATGGCGTTCAACAACGGACTGCGGCCCGAGCCCGTGATCGCGCTGGGCGCGCTGCTCACCTGGTCGCTCGTGGAGCGGTCCATCGCCACGCGCAGGCTCGTCCCGGGCGTCGCCGCGATCGGGGTGGCCGCGTTCTCCCTCGGGGCCGGGCCGACCGGGCTCATGTGTGTGGCCGCCCTGGCCGCGGGCGCACGCGAGTTCGTCCGCATGGTCCGCCGCCGCGCCCTGGTGGTCGGCTGGGCCCCCATCCTCGGTCCGGTCCTCGCGGTGGGACTGGCCCTGCTCTACACGGTGTTCGCCGACCAGACCCTCGCCGCCGTCCTCGAGGCCACCCGCATCCGCACCGAGCTCGGCCCGAGCCTTCCCTGGTACGGGGAGAAGGACCGCTGGGAGGCGTTGTTCGGGGTGTCCGCCGACGGCGGTGTGGCCCGGCGCTTCCCCGTCCTGCTCATGCTGATGTGCCTCGCGCTCGTCACGGCCGTGATGCTGCGCCGGGGCAGGATCCCCGGGGCCGCCGCCGGACCGTCCCGCCGGCTCATCGGCGTGATCGCCGGCTCGCTGCTGTTCCTGGTGTTCACCCCCACCAAGTGGACCCACCACTTCGGGGTGTTCGCCGGGCTCGCCGGGGCGCTGGCCGTCCTGGCGGTGATCGCCCTGCGGTCCTCGACCGTCTCGCTGCGCCGCAGCCGGTGGCTCGTCGGCGCCGCGTTGTGCCTCGTCGTGGGCCTGTCCACGGCGACCAACAACACCTGGTGGTACGTCTCCGACTACGGCATCCCGTTCTCCGACACCTTCCCCGACGTGCTGGGGGTCCAGGTCCAGTACGTCGCGTTCATCGGCGGCCTGGTGTGCCTGCTGGTGGCCGGACTCATCCACGCCGGGATCCTGCCCGACTCGCCCGACGGCGCGGTCGCCCGCAGGGTCGCCCGGGCCGTCCCCTTCCGCCGCTCGGGCCCGGACACCCCCGCCGCCC
>NZ_JAALDZ010000104.1:0-4583 GCF_014145125.1 Dietzia sp. CQ4
GCCAGGTCCCGGCAGGTGCGCAGCGGCGTGGTGACCCGGATCCCGCCCAGCTCGGTGACGGCGGCCGGTGGCATCGCGCCGTAGCGGTAGACCCGTCCCGCGCGGGACCGACGGGTGGCCGGAAGCCAGATCTCGGGCGGCGCATCGGTCGGAGCCGAGTCGTCACCCCACAGCAGGGCGGCGCTGCGCCCGCGCAGGACCCCCTCGGGCCAGCTCCGGGCCAACGCCACGCTCCGTAGCCGGAGGTCGTCGACCTGGTCGTCCCGACGGTAGTGCCCGTGCCAGATCCGGACGTAGCGACCGCGGTCCCGTGGATCGGGCACTGCCGCGGCCAGTTCGGCTGTGGTCAACGGGCCCGGCGGCAGCCCCGCCGGGTCCGGCGGGGTTGAGGTGCGCGGTTCCCGCGAGCTCGAGGTCTGCACTCGGATCGGGGCTGGTGATCTCATGCCTCCCACTGTGCGGCACGTGGCCGGCCGACCAGGACCGACGAGCGCCTTCACCGACCCCCGCTGTGGACAGGTCGACCCTGTGGATGACGGACGGATCCAGGCACGTGAACGGGTCGGCCCGGTTCTCAGACGCGGTCGTGCAGGGTGACGTGATATCCATCGGGGTCGGCAAAGGTGAATGTGCGACCGAACGGGCCGTCGACCGGTTCGGAGACGATGGTCCGGCCGTCCGCGGCGAGGGCGTCGTGGACGGCGTCGACATCGGTGGCGTGGATCCAGATCGCCACACCGAGGCCCGGTTGATCGACTGAAGCGAGATCGGTGCCGGGAACGATCTCCCTGAGCGCGAAAGCGATCGGCTCGGTCTGGAAGACGACGGCGTGTGGCGGTCCGGCCGGTGAGCGTACGAGCCCCAGATAGCGCTCGTAGAACGCCTGGGAACCGGCAAGGTCGCGCACCTGGAAGGAGATGAAGTCGGGGCCGGTGGCGGGCATGGAGGGTCCCCTGTCGACTGTGTCAGTTATCTGACACGGCCAATCTATGTCAGAATACTGACATGAGTCAAGACGATGAGGGGGTCGATCTCGGGTCGTCGCTCGGTCACCTGCTGAAACAGGCGTCGACCGCCCTCCGCAGAGCGATGGAAGAAGCCCTCCGCCCCCTCGGACTGAGCGTGACGCAGTACGCGTGCCTCGAGCTCCTGGCGCAGCGCCCGGGATTGTCGAACTCGGAACTCGCGCGGGGGGCGTTCGTCACCAGGCAGTCGATGAGCGTGGTGCTTCACACGCTGGAACGCCAGGGATACGTCGCCCGTCCGGCCGAAGCACCTGTAGGTAAGGTGCTGCCCACCCGGCTCACCTCCAGTGGACGTCTCGAACTCCGGGCGGCGACGGCGGCGGTCCGATCCGTCGAGGTCAGGATGCTGGCCGGCATGACCGAGGACGAACAGACCGAGGCGTTCCGCGCGCTGCAGCGGATGGTCCGGTCCCTGAGCGACGCGGGCGACGACTCATAGCCGTACCGGATGAACCGCCGTCCGCTCCAGCCGGTCCTCCCTACACCCGTACAACCGCGCCCCTACACCCCGTACAGCCGCGCCCAGTTCTCCCGCGTGGTGAGGCGGGCCTGCGCCTCGCGCCACCGCGCCTGGGCCGCGGGGGCCTCGCGGACGAACCGCGCGAGCAGGGAGGCCAGGCGCTTCTGCAGTTCCGTGACCCGCTGCGGGTCGACCTTGCGGTGGTGGACCCCGGTCTGCGAGGCGTCGGTCACGTAGACCTCGTCGAAGAGCGAGACGTGCCACCAGGCCGCGTCCTCGTAGGGGACGGCCACGGCGCCACGGCGCTGTCTGCCGAGCTTCTGCACGAGCAACCGCTTGGCCAGCACCTGGTCCTCGCGGTCCTCGCGCGGGATCCCCACCTTGCGCTCCACCCTGATCCCCGGGGGAAGGGCGTCGACGGCGAGCTTGGCCGTCTCGGGGTATCCCGCGCGTTCGGCACGGATCGCGGCCAGGGCGGCCTGCCCGCCATCACCGACGCCGAGGGCACCGTCGGGGCCGTCGAGGAACGCCTCGATCCCGCGCATGCGGGTGGCGGCGAGGCCGTACTGCATGGCCACGAGCGCCCGCAGGACACTCCGGCCCAGGTTCGTGGCCATCGCGCGCGGATCGATCCCCTGGCGGAGGGCGGCGGTGGTCAGCGAGTTGCGCATCGAGAAGAACTGACCGAAGTCGTCGCCGTCCTTCCAGTAGAAGTCGGCGTGCCACACGGCCGCCCCCTGCAGGGTGCAGGTGGGCATCCCGGCCTGTCGGCACCGCAACCCGTACTCGATGTCGTCCCACTGGAAGAAATACGGCAGGGGCAACCCGACCCTCTCCACCGCCTCCCCCGGCACCAAACAGGACCACCACGCGTTGTACTCGGCGTCCACCCGCCGCTCCTGCCGGTTCTCCACCACGGACTCGTCGCGCAGGGCGAACTCGTCCGCGTCCAGCCCGCCCTTGAGCTGATCGAGCTGCGTGCGCTCGGCCGAGACCAGCAGGTAGTCCGGGTTGAACAGATACAGCATCTGCGCGCCGACGAGCATCGGCTCGCGGGTGAGGGCCGCGAAGGCGAACAGCCGCAACACCGTCTCGGGCTCGACCCGGACGTCGTCGTCCATGAGCAGCACGTCCACCGGCCCGGTGGAACCGGGCGCGGTGGCCTCGAACATCCCGCGGCTGAACCCGCCGGCGCCGCCGAGATTGGGCTGGCGCAGGTAGTGCAGCCGCTCGCCGAACTCCCCGGCCGCGCGCCGGAACGCCTCCCGTGTCTCGACCAGGTCGGTCCCCTGATCCGTCACGTAGAGGTCGTCGATCAGCTCGGCCACCACCGGATCCGAGGCCAGCGAGTCGACGGTGGCGGCGCAGTCGTCCGCCCTGTTGAAGGTGCAGATGGCCACCGCCGCGCGGCGGGCCGGGCTCGTCGTCGTCACACCCCAGGTCACCTCGGACACGGTCGCCTCGGCGTCCACCGCGTGGAACTCCAGCCACATCGCGCCACCGTCGACGAACGTGTCCACCGGCACGTGCAACACCGCCATGCCGTCCCCCTGGTGGTGGAACACGTCCACGGTGCGCACGTGGGACCCGATGTCGGACGCGCGGACCAGGACGTCGAGGCGCCCCTCGGACTCCACCGCGACCCGCACGGTGAGGCTGGTGACCGTGGTCCAGCGCTGCCAGTAGGAGGCCTCGAACCGGCCGAAGTAGGTGTTGGTGTCGACGACGGCCCCGGCGTCCAGGTGCAGCTCGGCGCGCGTGCGGCGCACGACCCCCCGCACGATCCGCGAGTACAGGTCGTCGTTGACCCACCTGCGCGGGCCCGAGAACAGGGTGCGCTGCACCAGCAGGTCGCGCTCGTCGGGGGCGGAACCGGCGTCGGCACCTGCGGCTGTCACGGTGGTGGCGTCCATGTGGCGGGTGCTCCTGGGGAGTCGGGGCGGAGGTCGTCTCACTCCCGGGCGACTGCTGGCCCGGGCGCGCCGTCCAGGCTAACCCCGGCCGGGCGGTAACTCGGGAGGGCGGTCAGCGCACCCGGAAGATCACGGTCCGCTGGACGATGAAGTTGGTGACCGTCGCCACGCCCTGCGCGATGACGTAGCCGATCGTCGTGGCCCAGAACGTGCTCCAGCCCAGGTCGTGGAACCACGGCACCAGCAGCATGAACAGGCCCCACTGCACGCCGAACATCAGCGCGTACAGGCCCATCGTGGCGACGAAGCGGGCGCGGGAGGGCTCGGCCTGGAAGGTCCAGCGGCGGTTGAGCGAATACGCAGTGAGGGTGCCTGCCACGAAGGACAGCGCCTTGGCCGGCCCGTAGCCCAGGCCGAACAGCATCAACAGCTGCAGCAGTCCGTAGTCGACGACCGCCGAGAGGACGCCCGTGAGGAAGAAGCGGGTGACCTGGGTCCGGAAGTCCGTCGGCCGTGCCGGATCGGATTCGTGTCGGGCTTCGAGCGGGTCGACGGCCCCGCGCAGGGAGTCGAGGACGGAATCGTCCGGGATGTCCGCGCCGCCGGTAGGTGTACTCACCAGGACAGCGTAGGTCGCGGCCGCCCCGCACGAACACCGGCACGACGACTTGTGCTCGGCCCCCGGACATGCGATCGTCGTTCCATCGCGCGCCCACCAGCGCGCCTCTGGTCGAACAGACGGGCGGCACCTCCGCCGACAGCGTTCGATTCCGCGGGAGCGATCGGTTCCGGCCACCCCATCTCCGCACGGCGTCCACACCACCAGGTCCGCGCCACCCCCCGGGTGAGCCGACGTCGCCTCCGCACCGCATCGCCAGAAGGACTCGTCGGCACCGCCCGTGGCGGCCCGTCGTCGGTCCTTCCCCCGACGACCAGGAGGAATCCCGTGTCCCAGTACCGCAACCCGGCCCTCACCACGGCGCCGACCGTCTTCTCGTACACGCCGACGGGCCGGGCCGTCCCGACGTCGTCGCCGTTGCGCACGCCCGACCGACGCCCGGCGGCGCCGTCGTGCACACCCACCGGTCGGGTGGTCCTCTCGACGCCGACCACGCACGGCTCCGCCTGAGCAGACCGCCCCAGCGGACCGCCTGTAGCGGGCCCGCGCCGGGCCCGCTACAGGCG
>NZ_JAALDZ010000105.1:0-5212 GCF_014145125.1 Dietzia sp. CQ4
CGCACCGGCCAGCCACGACGCGCGGCCCACGCCCAGGGCGTCCCACCTCACCTCCCCCGAGTCCGGCGCCCGCAGCTCCTCCGTGTGCGCGGCCACCGGGAGCGCGGCGTCGGGATCCCCTCCCTGGGCGGTGATCATCGCGCGGAACGAGTCCATGGCCCGCCCGTCGCGGAGTCGTTCGCGCGGGTCGTCGTCGACCCCCACCGCGGCCAGCGCCTCCCGCGCCAACGCGCAGGTCAGATCGACCATGTCGGGCGGGCCACCCCCGTCGAGGATCTCGACGCACTCGGCCACCTCGAGGGCGTTGCCCACCGCCCGACCCAGCGGCGTGTGGTTGGCGGTCACCAGGGCGCTGGTCCGGACGCCGGCGGCCGTGCCGATGGCGACCATCACCCGGGCCAGCTCGTCCGCATCCGCGCGGTCGGGCCGGAAGGCACCGGATCCGCACTTGACGTCGAGCACCAGCGCGCCCGTGCCCTCGGCGATCTTCTTGCTCATGATCGACGCCGCCAGCATGGGGATGGACGGGACGGTCCCGGTGACGTCCCGTAGGGCGTAGAGGGCCCGGTCGGCGGGCGCGAGATCGGCTCCGGCCGCGCAGATCACGGCCCCGGTCTCCTCGAGGATCCGGCGCCTGGTGGCGGCGTCCAGGTCGGCGCGCCAGCCGGGGATCGCCTCGAGTTTGTCGAGGGTCCCGCCCGTGTGACCGAGCCCGCGCCCCGAGAGCTGGGGCACCGCCAGCTCCCAGGTCGCCAACAGGGGGGTCAGCACGAGCGTCACCGAGTCGCCCACACCGCCGGTCGAGTGCTTGTCCACCGTGGGGACGCGACGACCGGCGCGCGTCAGGTCGGACAGGTCCAACCGGGTGCCGGAGTCGACCATCGCGGCGGTCCAGCGGGCGATCTCGCGATCGGTCATGCCCCGGAAGTACACCGCCATCGCCAACGCGGACATCTGCTCGGGGGGCACCACACCGCGGGTGTACCCGTCGACGATCCAGTCGATCTCGTCGTCGTCGAGCTCGTTACCGTCGCGCTTGGCCTCGATGATCCGCACGGCGTCGATCGACCGGGTCACGTCAGGTCCTCCGGCCCGAAGGCGTCCGGCAGGAGCTCGCCCAGTCGGACGGGGCCGCGGGCGGTGTGGACGACCAGGTCCGGGCCGCCGTGCTCGTGGAGGAGTTGACGGCACCGCCCGCACGGTGAGAGCGGGTCACCGTCGTGGCCGACGACGACGAGCTCGAGCAGTCTCCCGCCACCCGTGCGGTGGAGGTCGGACACGAGCGAGCACTCGGCGCAGAGTGTGAGCCCGTACGAGGCGTTCTCGACGTTGCACCCGGTTACGATCCTGCACTCGTCGCCGCCGGGTTCCGACGCCAGGGCGGCGGCCCCCACCCCCAATCCCGAGTACGGCCGGTAGGCGTTCCGGGCGGCCGCCAGCGCGGCTTCGCGCAAACCGCTGCGGGCCGCGTTCCTCTGTGCTGCGGTTTCGTTGACAGACACCCTTTTCTACCCTCCGGTAACTTCGATTAGGGTCCCCTAACAGGCATTACCCGTTCGGACCACCGTACCCACCCTGCTTCTCGTCCGCGTCCTCTCAGGTCTAAAGTCCTAGTAGGCGCCCGCTGTGCTCTCGGGCAGGGAACGCGCGCCGATGGCACCACGCCCAGACGATTCGGAGGCACGACAAGCCCATGAGTACTGCGCAGGCGCCGGCGCGTCCGGCCCCCAATAAGAAGATCAGCATCTACAAGGGTGACCCAGGGATGTGGTCGTGGGTCGCGCACCGCATCTCGGGCGTGGCGATCTTCTTCTTCCTCTTCGTGCACGTGCTGGACACCTCGCTCGTCACGGTGAGCCCGGAGACCTACAACGCGGTCATCGACTCGTACAAGACCCCGATCGTCGGGCTCCTGGAGGTCGGCCTGGTCGCGCTGGTCCTCTTCCACGCGCTCAACGGTCTGCGCATCGTCGCCATCGACTTCTGGTCCAAGGGCGCGAAGTACCAGCGCCAGATGCTCTGGGCCGTCCTGGCGATCTGGGTCGTGGTCTTCGCCGCGGCGACCGCCCGCCTCCTCTTCCTTCTCTTCCAGCACATCTAAGGAGAACGATCACCATGGCAGACGCACCTGTTCTCCAGACGTCATACGATCGCCCCGCCTCGCTCGCCCAGCCGCGCTCCCCGCGCCTGCGCTCACGCGGCAACTTCGAGCGCACCGCATGGATCTTCATGCGCGCCTCGGGCGTCGCGCTGGTCATCCTCACGCTCGGCCACCTCACCGTGGGCCTGATGATCGACGAGGGAGTCCACCGCATCGACTGGGCCTACGTCGCGGATCGCTGGCAGAGCCCGTTCTGGGCCACGTGGGACCTCCTCATGCTCTGGTTGGCACAGCTCCACGGCGCGAACGGCGTCCGGACGGTCATCGCGGACTATTCGCGCAAGGACTCGACGCGGTTCTGGCTCAACGCGATCCTCATCGCCGCGACCGTCCTCGTCCTGGCCCTGGGCACCTACGCCCTCTTCGGCCTCGCCTACGACGTCTGATCGACGCCTGCGGACCGTTCCACTTCGAAAGCGAGCACTGAGAATCCCATGACCGATCGTCAGGTCCACCAGCACCAGTACGACGTGGTAATCGTCGGCGCCGGCGGCGCAGGCATGCGCGCGGCCATCGAGTCGGGCCCGCGGACCCGTACCGCAGTCCTCACCAAGCTCTACCCCACCCGCTCCCACACCGGCGCCGCCCAGGGCGGCATGTGCGCCGCCCTCGCGAACGTCGAGGAGGACAACTGGGAGTGGCACACGTTCGACACGGTCAAGGGCGGCGACTACCTCGTCGACCAGGACGCCGCGGAGATCATGGCCAAAGAGGCCATCACCGCGGTCATCGACCTGGAGAACATGGGCCTGCCGTTCAACCGCACGCCCGAGGGCAAGATCGACCAGCGTCGTTTCGGTGGTCACACCCGCGACCACGGCAAGGCGCCCGTGCGACGGGCCTGCTACGCCGCCGACCGCACGGGTCACATGATCCTGCAGACGCTCTACCAGAACTGTGTGAAGCACAACGTGGAGTTCTTCAACGAGTTCTACGTGCTGGACCTCTGCCTCACCGAGACCCCCGAGGGCCCCGTCGCCACCGGGTGCGTCGCCTACGAGCTCGCCTCCGGCGACCTTCACGTCTTCCACTCCAAGGCCACCGTCTTCGCGACCGGTGGTTCGGGACGGATGTACAAGACCACCTCCAACGCCCACACCCTCACCGGTGACGGCATGGCCGTGGTCTTCCGCAAGGGCCTGCCCCTGGAGGACATGGAGTTCCACCAGTTCCACCCGACGGGACTCGCGGGCCTGGGCATCCTCATCTCCGAGGCCGTCCGCGGCGAGGGCGGCATCCTGCGCAACGCGGACGGCGAGCGCTTCATGGAGCGCTACGCCCCCACCATCAAGGACCTCGCGCCGCGTGACATCGTCGCCCGCTCGATGGTCCTCGAGGTGCGCGAGGGCCGCGGTGCCGGGCCCGAGAAGGACTACGTCTACATCGACGTGACCCACCTCGGCGCGGACGTGCTCGAGGAGAAGCTCCCCGACATCACCGAGTTCTCCCGCACCTACCTGGGTGTCGACCCGGTCACCGAGCTGGTCCCGGTGTTCCCCACCTGTCACTACGTCATGGGCGGGATCCCGACCAACGTCAAGGGTGAGGTCCTCCGCACCAACGACGACGTGGTGCCCGGTCTCTACGCCGCCGGCGAGTGCGCGTGCGTGTCCGTGCACGGGTCCAACCGCCTGGGCACCAACTCGCTGCTGGACATCAACGTGTTCGGCCGCCGGGCGGGGATCGCCGCCGCGGACTACGCTGCAGGCCACGACTTCGTCGAACTCCCCGAGGAGCCCGAGAAGATGGTCCGTGAGTGGATGGAGAGCATGCTCGCCGACCACGGCGCGGAGAACGCCAACGACATCCGGACCGAGATGCAGGCCATGATGGACGACAAGGCGTCGGTGTACCGCACCGAGCAGTCGCTCACCGAGGCCCGTGACGAGCTCCGCGCCCTGAAGAAGCGCTACGCCGACGTCACCGTCAGCGACAAGGGCAAGCGGTTCAACACCGAACTCCTCGAGGCCGTCGAGCTGGGCTTCCTCCTGGAGCTGGCGGAGGTCACGGTCGTGGGTGCGCTCAACCGCAAGGAGTCCCGTGGCGGACACGCCCGCGAGGACTACCCGGACCGCAACGACGACGAGTTCATGAAGCACACGATGGCGTTCAAGGACGGCCTCGGCCTCCTCTCCGAGATCCGGCTGGACTGGAAGCCGGTTGTGCAGACCCGCTACGAGCCGATGGAGCGTAAGTACTGATGACCACCGCAGTCGACACCACCAAGGCCACCGACGGCAAGGACCCGGGCTCGAACCGCCCGGTGCCGCCCGGCTCCACCATGGTCACGCTCAAGATCGCCCGGTTCAACCCGGAGGATCCGGACTCGGCGGGTTGGAAGGAGTACGAGGTCCCGGCCCTGCCGTCGGACCGTCTGCTCAACCTGCTGATGTACGTGAAGAACTACATCGACGGCAGCCTCGCGTTCCGCCGGTCGTGCGCACACGGCATCTGTGGGTCGGACGCCATGCTGATCAACGGGGTCAACCGCCTGGCGTGCAAGGTCCTCATGAAGGACATGCTCCCCAAGGACGGCAAGTCCATCACCATCACCATCGCCCCGATCCGCGGGCTGCCGGTGGAGAAGGACCTGTACGTCGACATGGAGCCGTTCTTCAAGTCGTTCCGTGACGTCATGCCGTACCTCATCACGTCCGGGAACCAGCCGACCGCCGAGCGGATCCAGTCCCAGACGGACCGGGCCCGCTTCGACGACACCACCAAGTGCATCCTCTGCGCCTGCTGCACGACCTCGTGCCCGGTGTTCTGGGCGGACGGGTCGTACTTCGGCCCGGCGGCGATCGTCAACGCGCACCGGTTCATCTTCGACTCCCGTGACGAGGGTGCCGCCGAGCGTCTGGAGATCCTCAACGACGCCGAGGGGGTCTGGCGGTGCCGCACGACCTTCAACTGCACCGACGCGTGCCCCCGCGGCATCCAGGTGACCAAGGCGATCCAGGAGGTCAAGCGCGCCCTGCTGTTCGCGCGCTGACCTTCCCCGGTCTCCCCGGCGGGGCCGCACCTTCCCTGAGCGGAGGGTGCGGCCCCGCT
>NZ_JAALDZ010000106.1:0-31411 GCF_014145125.1 Dietzia sp. CQ4
CGGCGGCGTCGAGCCGCTGGTGGAGGCGCTGGCCGGGGACGACCCGGCGCGGGTGGCCGGGGTGCTCGCCAACGATCTCGAGCCCGCCGCACTCTCGCTGATGCCGGCCCTGCGCAGGACCCTCCGGGCCGGAGCCGAGGCCGGTGCGCTGCACGGTATGGTCTCCGGCTCGGGTCCCACCTGCCTGTTCTTCTGCGCCGACCGCGAGCAGGCGATCGCGGTGGCGGCCGAGGTGAGCGAGACCGGCGTCGCACGCGAGGTCCGACTCACCCGCGGCCCCGTCGCCGGCGCCCACGTCATAGACAACCCGCAACAGACACCGGAGCAGTAATGGCCCCCACGAACCTCATCAACCTCGAGCAGGGGTCGGTGTCCTTCGGGATCCGACAGGTGCTCGACGACGTCTCCCTGGGCGTCAACGCCGGCGACCGCATCGGCGTGGTCGGCCTCAACGGCGGCGGCAAGACCACACTGCTCGAGATCCTCACCGGGGTGGCCGAGCCGGACACCGGACGGGTCTCGCGCGTGAGCGGCTTGCGGCTGGCCGTGGTCACCCAGCGGACCGAGCTGGCCGCCGACACCGTGGGCGAGTCCGTGCTCGGGGGATTGGGAGTGGCCACTCACGAGTGGGCGGGCGACCCGCGGATCCGCGCCGTGCTCGACGGGATCGGCATCCACGACCTCGGTCTGGACACCGCGGTGGACGATCTGTCCGGCGGCGAGCGGCGGCGGGTCTCCCTGGCCGCGGCGCTGGTCCAGGACCTCGACCTGCTGGTCCTCGACGAGCCGACCAACCACCTCGACGTCGAGGGCGTGCAGTGGCTCGCCGACCACCTGCGTGCGCGGTCCTCCGCCCTCGTCGTGGTCACCCACGATCGGTGGTTCCTCGACACCGTCGCGACCCACACCTGGGAGGTGGTCGACGGCCGCGTCGAGCAGTTCGAGGGCGGGTACAACGACTGGGTCTTCGCCCGCGCCGAGCGGGACCGACAGGCCGCGGCCTCCGAATCCCGGCGGCAGAACCTCATGCGCAAGGAGCTCGCCTGGCTGCGGCGCGGCGCACCGGCGCGGACCTCCAAGCCGCGGTACCGCATCGAGGCCGCGGAGGCGTTGATCAAGGACGTGCCGCCGCCCCGTGATTCACTACGCCTGTCGAGCTTCGCCGCCCGGAGGCTCGGCAAGGTGGTGATCGAGCTCGAGGAGGCGCGCCTCGACGCCCCCGACGGCCGCACCCTCGTCGAGGACCTGACCTGGCGACTGGCCCCCGGCGAACGGCTCGGCCTGGTGGGCGTCAACGGTTCCGGCAAGACCACGCTCCTGCGTGCCCTCGCCGGTGAGGCCCCCCTGGCCGCCGGCCGCCGCAAGGAGGGCAAGACGGTCCGCATCGGGTGGCTCAAGCAGGAGCTCGACGACCTGCCGCTCGACCAGCGGGTGCTCGAGGCGATCGAGGACGTGGCCGCGCGCGTGGCGTTCGGCGACATCGAGCTCAGCGCCTCCCAGCTGGCCGAGCGCCTCGGCTTCACCCCCGCCCGCCAGCGCACGCCGGTCGGCGACCTCTCCGGCGGCGAGCGGCGGCGCCTGCAGCTCACGCGGGTCCTCATGGCCGAGCCCAACGTGCTGCTGCTCGACGAGCCCACCAACGACCTCGACATCGACACGCTCCGCCAGCTCGAGGATCTGCTCGACGGGTGGCCCGGCACGATGGTCGTGATCTCCCACGACCGCTACCTCGTCGAGCGCATCTGCGACTCGGTGTGGGCGCTGTTCGGTGACGGCGGGCTCACCAACCTGCCGCGGGGGATCGACGAATACCTCGAGCGCCGCAAGCGCGCCGGGGCCGCGGGCGACTCGGGCAAGGTCCTGCGCGAGCCCGCTGGCTCGGGTTCGGGCTCGGGCTCGGGTCCCGGGGCTGGATCGGGCGGTGGTTCGGCATCCGCCGCGACTGCCGGCTCCTCCGGGTCGGGGCTCAGCTCGAGTGACGAGCGGGCGTTGCGCAAGGAGATGTCCAAGATCGAGCGCCAGATGCTCAAACTCGATCAACGACAGGCGACCCTCCACGAGGCCCTCACCGCCGCCGCAGGGGAGGCGCTCGACACGGAGAAGCTCGCGTCCCTCGACCGTGATCTCAAGGACGTGAGCGCGGAGAAGGAACAGCTCGAGGAGCGCTGGATGGAGCTCGGCGAACAGGTCGAGGGCTGATCCACCCGCCGGCGCGAGAGCGGTGTGGACGTCGAACTTGGTCGTCTCTGCTGCGGTGAATCGAGCGTTTCGCCGCGCTGGGCACGACCAGAATGTGGGCGGAACACCTGATGCCAGGACCGAGTGGCGCGGTTCGTTGTGGATGCTCGTCGTCCCCATCCACAGGGGGACGCCGGGGGCGGGCGTGAACGGTCACCGCGGGCGATGATCGTGAGGTGCCCCTTCCTCATCCTGCTGAGCCGTTCATCGGTAGTGCGGCGGTCGTGGAAGGCCATCTGTCCGGCCATCAGCTCAGGTCAGGACATCGTCGTCTGTTCCCCGACGTGTACCTCGCCACCGGAGTGCCCGCCACTCCGGATGTAGTGGTCCGCGGCGCAGCGCTATGGCCACCCGCTGGAGCCGTGAGGTCGGGAAGGTGGCGGTGTTCTACGACGGGGACGTCCATCGAGGCAGGTCTACCTGGGAGTACGACGCGCGGGTCAACGCCGAACTCTAGGAGCTGGGCTGGCAGGTGGTCCGCGTGAACGGTTCGATGTTCCGGAATCCACGGGCGGTACTCCGCCAGATCGGTGCGGCCCTCGAGCGCGGCCGCGCACGGGTATGACCGCGACGCGCGACCACATCACCCGAATCTTGGTCGTGCCCACTGCGACAGAACTGCGTTGTGGCCACAAGGGCCACGACCACACCCGTTGCGCGGGGCGCGCCGCGGTGCGGGGCGCGCCGCGGTGCGGGGCGCGCCGGGGTGCGCGTGAGGCAGGGGCTGGGAGCGTCAATCGGCCGACGAGGGATGTGCGCGAGTGTGGGCCAGACAGGCGGAGAGCAGGGCGTCGGCATCGGTGAGGCTCGGCAGGACGGCGTGGGCACCAGCTGATCGCAACTCGTCAGCGGAGACCCGACCGGTCGCGACGGCGACGCAGCGGGCCCCCGCGTCGAGTGCGCCGCGGACATCGTGGACGTGGTCACCGATCACTACCGCGCGCTCAGCGGACACCTCGAGTCCGCGTGCGCGGGCGGTGGTGAGGGCGCCGCGGACGAGGTCGGCGCGGTCGGCGTGGTGATCCCCGAACGCCCCGAGCCGCGGATCGGGAAGCCCGTCGAACCCGCACACCCGGAGCTTGAGCAGCGCTGTCCGTCGCATGTTGCCGGTGACGATCCCCTGGTGCAGCCCGTCTACCGCGGCGAGGGCGGCTATCGCCTCGTGAGCTCCCGGGAGTGCCCCACCCCCCGCGTCGAGCAGGTCCTGCCCGTGCGCCTCGCACCGCTCGGCGACGGCGTGGAGCAGCGTGGTGACGAGGTCCTCGCGGGGGTCGATCCCGTTCCGCCCGAGCAGGTCGGTGCAGATCGCGCGGTCGGTCCGCCCGGCGAAGGAGACGTCCATGACGGGCTCGCCGCCGACCATCTCGGCGAGCGCGGGGGCGATCATCCGCGAGCCGAACCCGGCGGGGTCGAGCAACGTGAGGTCGAGGTCCCAGAGGACGAGCAGAGCGCTCACGATGGCGGCTGCAGCAGTGGTGCGAGCCACGCGGTGAGGAACGCCCGCAGGTCGGCGTCGGAGCGGGAGTCGGGATCGTCGAGCACCATCACCGACCAGCCGATGTGGACGCCGACGTCGGCGAGGAAGTCGATGCGGTCGGCGAACTCGGGGAATCGCTCGATCGCGGGACCGAGCAGGTGGGCTGTGTACTCGAGGGATCTGTCGACAGCACCCGGATGGTGGATCGGGTTGCCCTCGCCGGACAGCGTCAGGGCTCGCAGCAGCGGGTCCCCGAGGATGCGTCGCCGGGCCTCGATCACGATCTCCACCAGCACCTCGAGCAGAGAGTCGGCCGAGTCCATCACGGACTCGTAGGCACCGACCAGCGCGGTCAACCGCTCGGTGACCGCCTCGCCGATCAACTCCTCTCGGGTACCGAAGATCGAGTAGACCGTCTGCCGACTCACCCCGGCCCGCTTGGCCACGACGGCGATATTGACCCCGTCGAACCCCACGTCCCCGATCACCGCTCGGGTCGCGTCGAGGATGCTGTCACGGGACCTCACGCCGTCCATTATCGCGCGAGTCGGCTGCGGGCCGCATCCGAAGAGCCGGGCCGGGTGCGCCCGGGGCCGTAGGATCGCGGGCATGAGCGGCAAGAAGGACGACAAGAAGGCCACCTCGAGCGGGAAGAGCACGTCCTCGAAGAGCGGCGAGACCGGGTCGAAGAAGAAGGAACTCGCCAGCGGCCTGGAGAAACTGCCCAAGAAGGCGTACGAGGCCGAGCTCGAGCGGTTGCAGGCCGAGCTCGTGGAGATGCAGGCCTGGCTCAAGGAGACCGGGAACCGGCTCGTCGTGGTGTTCGAGGGCCGCGACGCCGCCGGCAAGGGGTCGGCGATCAAGCGCATCACCCAGTACCTCAACCCGCGGTTCGCCCGCGTGGTCGCGCTTCCCGCCCCGACCGAGGTGCACAAGACCCAGTGGTACTTCCAGCGCTACATCGAGCACCTGCCCGCGGCCGGTGAGATCGTGATCTTCGACCGCTCCTGGTACAACCGGGCCGGCGTGGAACGAGTGATGGGCTTCTGCACCACGGACGAGTACCGCCGCTTCCTGCACCAGGCGCCGATCTTCGAGCGCCTGCTCGTGGAGGACGGGATCATGCTGCGCAAGTACTGGTTCTCCGTGTCCGACGAGGAGCAGGAGCGCCGCTTCCGCTCGCGGCACGACGACCCCATGCGCCGGTGGAAGCTCTCGCCGATGGACCTGGAGTCCATCAACCGGTGGGAGGCGTACAGCCGTGCCAAGGACGAGATGTTCATTCACACCGACATCCCCGAGGCGCCCTGGTACACGGTCGAGTCGGAGGACAAGAAGCGGTCGCGCATCAACGTCATCTCGCACCTGCTCTCCACCGTGCCGTGGGAGAAGCTGGAGCCGCCGACGTTCGAGATCCCGGAACGACCCGAGGGTGCGAGCTACGAGCGCCCGCCGCGCGAGGAGTTCAAGTACGTCCCGGACGTGGCGTCGGAGCTGCTCTGACCGGAGGCGGGGCACGATCGGCGACCTGACGCCGGGCGGGGCGGCGGGGGCGGCCTAGGTAGGAATTCCTAGTATCCCGGCGACGGGCACAGACCGGCCTGCCACACTGGGGGCATGAGCGAATTCGTCACCACCCGGCGAGAAGGCCGGATGCAGCACATCGTCCTGGACCGCCCCAAGGCACTGAACTCCCTCGACCTGCCCATGTGCCGGGCCCTGCACTCCGCCCTGGATGCCGCGTCGCAGGACTCGGGAGTGGAGGCCGTCGTCACCACCAGTACCTCGGAGAAGGCGTTCTGCGCGGGCGGCGACATCCGCGCGCTGCGCGACGCCGCGGCCGCCGGCGAGCACCAGACCAACCGGGAGTTCTTCTCCGAGGAGTACGCGATGGACCTCGCGTACCACACGCACCGGGTGCCCACCGTCGCCGTGATCCACGGCGTCGCGATGGGCGGCGGCCTCGGGATCTCCATCAACGGCTCGCACCGCGTGGTCACCAAGAAGGTCATGATGGCCATGCCAGAGACGGCGATCGGGTTCATCCCCGACGTCGGCGCCAGCCACTTCCTGCCCCGCCTGTGCGGCGGCGGGACCCGGGGCCTCGCGGTGGGGATCTACCTCGGCACCACCGGGGTCCGGATGAACTCCGCCGACGCGCTCTACACGGGTCTGGCCACCCATCTGATCGACGACGCCGACCGCGACGCCTTCGTCTCCGCCATCGGGTCCGATGGCCTGGACGCCGCCCTGGAGCGCCACGGCCTCGAGCACTCGGCGGCGGGGGAGTCCGCGGTCGAGAAGCACATCGACCGGATCGAGGACGTATTCTCCCGTGCGACCGTGCAGGAGATGGTCGCGGCCCTGGAGTCCGGTGCGCAGGACGAGTGGGCCACCTCGACCCTCGAGATGCTGCGGTCGCACTGCCCGACGTCCGTCATCGCGACCATCGAGCTGCTCCGCGCAGGGGCGGCCGCGAGCGATCTGCGAGAGTGCCTGGCGGCCGAGTTGGCGCTGGGCGGATGGATCACCGCCCGCCCGGACTTCGTCGAAGGCGTCCGGGCCGTGGTGATCGACAAGGACCGCAACCCCACCTGGGACCCCGCCGACCTCGACGACGTTCACGTGGACGCCATCCGTTCGGCGTTGACCGGGGGCTGACAGGGTCTACTCTGATCGGCGTCCAGCGCACGGGGCGCGGGTCGAGGAGGGGCCATGACCACCACCGGTGACGGCGCGCGCGAACCCGATGTGCTCGCCCCGCACGAGGAGCCCAAGGGCTGGGGGATCGCCGGCGTCACCGTGGTGTCCCTGGCCGCCGCGTTCGTCGTGCTCTGGGGGATCTCCCAGCACGCGAACATGGTCATGCCCGCCTTCCTCGCCCTGAACCTGGTGATCGCCGCCCAGCCGCTGCAGCGGTTGCTCGAGCGTGCCGGCCTGCCGAGGTGGGGCGGGATGATCATCGTCCTGCTGGTGCTCTACCTCCTGCTGGCCGCGCTGGTGGGGATGCTCGTGTGGGCGCTGTGGATCGCCGCCGAGGAGATCCCGCGCTACCAGGACAAGTTCGTCGAACTGTACGAGCAGACCATCGAGTTCCTCGGACGGTTCGGGGTGAGCGAGGACCAGGTCTCCTCGAGCCTGGCGGGAGTCGACCCCGGCACCGTGATCGGCACCGTCCAGAACGTGGCGGGGCAGCTGTCCTCGGCGGGCGGGCAGCTCACCGTCCTGGTGATCGCACTGACCTTCCTGGTGTTCGACGTCCCGGGGATCACCCGCCGTCGGGAGGTGATCGCGCGCCAGCGGCCCCGGCTGGCGGACGCCCTCAGCTCGTTCACCGACGGTGTGAAGTCGTACTGGATCGTCTCGACGATCTTCGGTCTCATCGTGGCGGTCATCGACGTGATCGCACTGATGATCATCGGTGTGCCACTGGCCCTGGTCTGGGGCGTCCTGGCCTTCGTCACCAACTACATCCCCAACATCGGCTTCGTCCTGGGCCTCGTGCCGCCCGCGCTGTTCGCGCTCCTGACCGGGGGACCGGTCGACGCCATCTGGGTGGTGGTGATCTACAGCGTGGTCAACCTGGTGATCCAGAGCTTCATCCAGCCCAAGTTCACCGGCGACGCCGTGGGGCTGACCCCCACAGTCACGTTCCTCTCGCTGGTGTTCTGGGCGTCGGTGGCCGGTGCTCTGGGCGCGATCCTGGCCGTGCCGCTGACCCTCGCGGTCAAGGCCTTCCTCGTGGACGCCGACCCCCGGATGACGTGGTTCTCGACGTTCATGACCACTCCCGACGCCGATGCCAAACGCGACCGGCGGCGGGCCGGGAAGCTGCCGGCACCGCGCTGACCCTCCCCGCGGGCCCGGGCGCGGGGGTTCCGATTGCGCCGATTGCGCCGATTGCGCCGGTTGCGCCGGGGGCGGCGGACGCGCGCGGTCAGTCGGGGGATCCGGGATCGCCGGGTTCGTCCCCGTCGGGCGCCCGGGTGAAGGTCCCGAGACCGTTGCCGTCCAGGAGCTCGACGGTGACCTCGTCGTCGTCGAACGTCACGGAACCCCGCGACCCCGGCGGCCAGTTCTCACTCCGCGGTTCGACCGCGAACGTGTCGCCGCCCCAGGGTTCGAGTGGCCAGGCGGCGGCGCCGCCGACGGTCATCTCCAGCGCGTCCTGCGACTCTCTGACCTCGAGGGCCCCGAAGTAGTCGTTGCGGTACGTCCCGACCAGCTCGGCCGGGTCCCTCGACGGTGCCGGATCGGCGGGCGGGGTCGCGTCCACCAGGTCCCCGACCGGGTCGAGCAGTGACGCGAACGCCTGGCCGAACAGATCCCGCCAGTCCAGCGTGGGGTCGCCGTACTGGGCGTAGTCGGCGAACCTGGCGTTGATCGTCTCCGCCACCCCGCTCGGCGAGGCGTTGGTCACCGTGATGATCCCCAGGTCGAGCGAGGGCAGCATGAGCATCGCGGTGCCCGCCCCGAGCGCGAACGCCCCGGAATGGCTCCACTGGACCCGACCCGAGGAACTGGTACCGATGTTGAACCCGTAGCCGTAGGACCCGGGACGGTCCGCGGCGGCCCGCGGCGGCGAGGAGACGATCTGCGGGGTGAGGGC
This sequence comes from Dietzia sp. CQ4, assembly GCF_014145125.1. Taxonomy (NCBI): domain Bacteria; kingdom Bacillati; phylum Actinomycetota; class Actinomycetes; order Mycobacteriales; family Dietziaceae; genus Dietzia; species Dietzia sp. CQ4. The sequence continues at coordinate 8,325 of NZ_JAALDZ010000106.1, forward strand.
CTCGCGCAGCGCCTCGGCGGGCACGACCTGGGAGCCGCCGGGCCCCTTGCCGTCGTCGAGCACCATCGCCATCCAGGCGGCCATGTCGGTCACCGACGAACTCAGGCCCCCCGCCGGCGCCTGGGCGTCGGGGTCGCGCTGGGGATCGGCCGGGACCCAGTCCCCGTCCGGGTCGCTCTGGTCCGCGGAGTCGGGGGAGTCGGGGGAGTCGGCGCGCACGTGGCCGACCGCCCGGTTGTCCCGCTCGAGCAGCTCGTCGTGGGAGAACGAGGTGTCGGTCATGCCGAGCGGGTCGAAGATCCGCTCGCGCCCCAGCTCGTCCCAGGGCGTCCCGGCCGCGACCGCCACCGCTTCGGCGCCCGCGGTGAGTCCGAAGTTGGTGTACGCGTAGGAGGTTCGGAACGGCGTGAGCGGCAGGTGGCGCAGCCCGTGCAGGACCGCGGGTCGGTCGTAGCCCAGGTCCTCGAGGTCGTCGCCCGCGTGCTCGGGGAGCCCGGAGCGATGCGCGAAGACGTCGCCGACGGTCACGAGAGGGGACACCTGCGAATCGGAGAGCTCGAACCACGGCAGGTACTCGCTGACGGGGGTGGACCAGTCGACCTCTCCGTTGCCGCTCTCGGCCGCCACCACCGTGGCGCTGACCGACTTGGAGATCGAGGCCAGCGGGAAGACGGTCCGGGCGTCCACCTCGGCGCCCGTGCTGGTGTCCCGGACGCCGAACCCCTCCGCGAGGACCACCTCGCCGCCGTGCACCACGGCCACGGCCGCGCCCGGGATGCCGGAGGCGTCGAGTTCCTCCTCGACGATCCCGGTGACCTTGCCGATCGCGTAGTCGATCCGGTCCTCGCTGACCTCGAGTCCCGAGTAGGCGGCCGGGCTCTCGTCGGGGCCGGGTGTGGCCACCGGTGTCCCGCACGCCGATCCGAGGAGCGCGACGGCCGCGCACACGCTGATCGCTCCCAGGGTCCGACGGTGCCCGGTGGCCGAATCGGTGGTCATCCGCCCAGCTTAGACCGCCGAAGGGGTCCCGGAGGCCCGTGTCGGACCATTCCCCGCGACTCGGTTGCGGTGCGCGTCGATCAGGTCGCGATACCAGTACCAGGAGTCCTTGCGGGTGCGCGTCAGGGTGCTGTGGTCGACGTGGACCAGGCCGAAGCGCTCGGCGTACCCGGCGGCCCACTCGAAGTTGTCCATGGCCGACCACACGTAGTAGCCGTCCACGGTCACGCCCGCGTCGAGGGAGTCCACCACGGCCGCCAGGTGCGCGCGCAGGTAGTCGATCCGGCGCTCGTCGTGGACCGCGCCGTCCGGACCGGGTCCGTCGTGGTACGAGCACCCGTTCTCGGTCACCGTCACCGGCGGCAGTCCCGGATAGCGCTCGTGGAGGGCCACGAGGATGTCGGTGAGGCCTGACGGCACGACGGGCCAGTCGAAGTCGGTCCGCTCGACGCCCTCGATCCGCACCGGACGGAACGGCATGTCCTCCGGGAAGTCCACCTCGAGCACCCCGGCGTAGTCGGCGTCGGGGCGTGGGGACTCGATCACCGTGGGTTCGTAATAGTTGACGCCGTAGTGGTCGAGGGGGCTCGCGATGACGACGAGGTCCTGCTCGAGCTGGTCGGCGGTCAGACCCGCGGTGGTCATGACGAGCTCGGCCACCCAGTCCTCCGGGTAGGCGCCCCGGAGGACCGGATCGGAGAACAGCCAGTTGGTCAGGATGCGGAACATCTCGGCGGCCCCGACGTCCTCCGGGGAGTCGGTCGCGGCGATGACGGGGAAGTGCTGTTGCACCACCCCGACCTCGTGCCGGGGGCCGGCGGCACGGATCGACTCGACGGCAAGACCGTGTGCGCGGAGCAGGTTGTGGGCCACGGGCAGGCAGTCCAGTCCCATCCCGAGCGCCGGCGCGTGATCGGTGAGCCCGTGGCCGTAGAGGGTGTGGACGTTCATCTCGTTGAGCGTGAGCCAGCGGGTGACGCGGTCGCCGAGGGCGTCCACCACCACGGCGGTGTAGTCGGCCAGGGCCTGCGAGGTGTCCCGGCTCAGCCAGCCGCCCTCGTCCTGCAGGGCCTGGGGAAGGTCCCAGTGATAGAGGGTGGGCACCGGGCGGATCCCGGCCGCCAGGAGGTCGTCGACGAGCCGCGAGTAGAAGTCCAGGCCGGGCCGGTTGACCTGCCCGCGCCCGGTGGGCAGGACCCGCGACCAGGAGATCGAGAACCGGTAGTCGTCGACGCCCAGGGCGGCCAGGTCGCGGACGTCCTCGGCGTGGCGGTGGTAGTGATCGCACGCCACGGCCGGGGTGTCGCCGCCGCGGATGCGGCCGGGCTCGGCGGCGAAGGTGTCCCAGATGCTCGGGCCACGCCCGTCGGCGTCGGCCCCGCCCTCGATCTGGGCGGCGGCGGTGGCCGTGCCCAGGCGGAATCCGGGGGGCAGGATCGGGTCTCGGGTCGGCAACGAAGGGTCCTTCCTGGTGGGTGCTATCGGACGCCGCGGAGCGGCAGGGTGCACAGGGCGGCGGCGACGGCGATGCCGGCTCCGACCCAGTAGAGCGCGGGGTATCCGGCTGCGGAGGTGACGAGGGGCACGGCGATCGCGGGAGCGACCACCTGCGGCAGTGAGGTGGCGATGTTGGCCACTCCCAGTAGGGTGCCCGCGGTGCCGGAGGTCGCCAGGGACCCGGTGATGATCGCCATGTCGACCGCGATGAACAGGCCCCAGCCCACGCCGAGCACGGCCGCGGCGGCCAGGACCGCCGGCATGGTGGTGGACCACGCGAGGCCGAGCAGTCCGCCGGCGGTGATCAGTGCCCCGGCCGCGGCGAACTCGCGACGGCGGTGGAGCCGGTCGGAGAACGACCCGGCCATCGCCGCGCAGACCCCGGAGAGGACGAGCGTGATGACGGTGACCATGAGGACCGAGTTGCCCGGGTCCGGCGCCCCCACCACGGAGTCGAGGAAGAAGAACAGGTAGACCAGCAGGATCGCGTTGGTGAGGTTCATGAGGAACCGCAGCAGCCACGCCCACGCGTACTGGCGGGTCGGGCGGAAGTCCGCGAGGGCGACCCGGGGACGTGCGAGGGCGTCGGGTGCCGTCCCGCCGACCTCGACACCCGTTCCGCCGCCGGCGACCGCGTGGGCGGGTGCGACGACCGGGGCCGCACGGTTCGCCACCACGATCGCCGAGAGCAGCGCCGGCGTGAGCACGGCGAGCACCAGGTAACCGGTCGCACCACCACCGACGGACTCCGCCACCACGACGCCGCTGATCACGCCGACGATCTGGCCCACCCCGAACAGTGACCCCACCACGCCCCGCTGCTCTTCGGGGACGCGATCGGCCATCAGGGCGGCCAGCACCGCGAACGGTCCGTTGAACCCCAGCTGCACGAGGACCCACCCCGTGACCGTGGCCGGGCCGGAGTCGGCGGTCAGGAGGACCACCTGGCCCGCCACGCCGATCGCCGTGCCCACGTACACCACCGGCATTCGCGTGCCGAGCCCCGCGCGGCACCGGTCGGAGATCAGCCCCCAGACCGGGTTGGCCACCAGGGCGACGGCCGCCCCGACGCCCACGACCAGCCCGAGTAGCGCCTCCCGTCCTCCCGGACCACCGATCCTGTCGGCCTGCACGGGCAGGAGGATCTGCAGCGGGCCGAACCACGAGGCGAACACCGCCACGACGCCGAGCGTGAGCGCCAGGATCCACAGCGGGCCGACGCGGTCGGCGGGTCGGGTCACCGCACGCGTTCCCAGTTGGCCGTCCACGCCTCGGCTCCGCCCATGAGCTGGCGCTCGAGCTCGGCACGGTCCGGTCCGGCCCGGTGCAGGAGGTCGGCCGCCCAGTCCGCGTAGAGCCCGTACTGGGCCACCCCGTCCACGTTGAGGTCGTAGACGCGGTCACCGAACCGCCACCGGTCCATCACCTCGCCGCTGAGTGCGGTGAACGGGTAGACCAGCGGGTCGGTGGCGGCGCTGGGGCGGGGGTCGGCGAGCAGCGCCAGGCCGTTGACGTCCGAGCCGAAGCCGTACCCGGCCCACGGACGGGTCGTGCCGGCGGTGTTGGCCCGCCACGCCTCCAGGAAGCCGGTGTCGAAGCTCTCGGTGGCGTCGGCGGGCCAGGCGAACGCGGCGACGAACCCGCCCTGCTCGTGCATGCGACGCGTGATGCCCTGGGTGGCCCAGGTGTGGTCGGAGATCAGCCCCGTGTATCCCGCCTCCGCGGCGATGTCGAGCGTTCGGGTGGCCGTCTTGACACTCATGTGGTCGATGTTGATCACCATGCCGCGCGCCATCATCCCGCGGACGGCGTGCTCGCCGAGCGGGGTCAGCCCGCGGACGTTGCACAGCGGCGCCTCCGGGTACACGGGGAGTGCCGCTCCGGCGGGAGCGCCCCCCGTGACCGCCGCCAGCCCGTCCGCGACCGGGGTGCTGGCGATCGGCTGCTCGTGGTCCGCGTCGGGGCCGGTGCACGGCTCGGTCTCCCAGAAGCGCTGGGTCCCGATCTTGTTGCCGACGTTCACCGCGAGCCCGGCCAGGTCCTCGTCCATGCGGGCGCCCCCGAGGGCGTTGTCGAACTTGTGGACGGGGAACACGGTGGACACGCCCCACGACGCGAACTCGTCGAGTCCGCGATCGATGTCCTCGGCGGAACACAGCGGCACGTCGTTCACCACCCGGCAGCCGAACGGCTCGGACGCCTCCACACCGATCGTCACGGCGAGCTTGCCCTGCGCGGCGATGGCGCGGACCTCGCCGGGCGACCGTGCGATCCGGAACCATCCCCGACCCGGGCCACCGTGCTCGGCGTCGATGTGGGCCTCCATCCGGTTCATGTAGTCGACCTGTCGGCGTAGCTGCTCCATCTCGTCACACGAGTACGGCGAGCCGATCAGCATCTCGCACAGCACACGGTTGGCGACCAGGTAGTTGTTGAGCACCCGCAGCCCGCCCCGCCACGCCCGCTCGATGCCGGTGTAGTAGGCCTGCTCGTGCAGTTGGGAGTTGTAGGCCGGCCACTGCGCGAAGGTGGGGTAGCCCTGCGTGCCGCCGGGGACCGCGGTGCCGCCGAGGACGGACTCGAGCAGCGCGAAGTGGCCGAGGTCCGAGTGCGTGGGGCAGTCGGCCAGGGCCTGCGCCATCCCGCCGGGGGCGAACGGTTCACCGCACCGTAGCGCGCCGCCGAACGCCTGGGACGCGGCGATGTGAGCGTGGGCGTCGACCATCCCCCTGACCGGGGCGGCCGCGCGAGCCGGGGCGGTGGCCAGCGGAACGGTGAGTATCACCGCCATGAGGAGGGCCAACGCGGCACGCGGCCACTCGCCGGTGATCGTTCTCTCCGTGGTCGAACTGGTGCGTCCCATGCCCGTGCCCCTCTCAGACGGCTCCCGCCGTGGGTCGGCGAGGGCGTCGGCGTGAGAGGGAGCTTAACCAAGGGTGGGCCGTTCCGAGCCCTATCCGAGCAATTTCTGGACGGTTGTTCAGAGCTTTCCCGGGCCCGGTGAGGCGTGTGTGACTCGAGGGTCAGTTGGTGTCGGCGACCAGCGGTTCGATGGTGAGGTGATCCATCTCCTTGCTGATGTACTGCAGACGCCATTTGTCGCCGAACAGGGCCAGCAGCTCGCCGTCGGTGCGCTGGAACACCTCCACTCCGCGCTGGCGGCCGAGCTCGTCGGCCGAGGCGGCGTCGGTGCGGCGGGCGATGGAGTAGGGCAGGTTGTCGACGACGACCTCGACGTTGAACTCGGTCTTCATGCGGGCGGTCACCACCTCGAACTGCATGGGCCCGACCGCCGCCATGACGGGGTTCGCGTCGCCGCGGGTGTCGTTGCGCAGGATCTGCACCACGCCCTCGGCGGCCAGCTGGTCGATGGCCTTGCGGAACTGCTTGTACTTGCCCAGCGATTGCGCGCGGACCACGGCGAAGTGCTCGGGGGCGAACTGGGGGATCGGCGGGAACTGCACCTTCTTACCGGTGTAGAGGGTGTCGCCGGGGGCCAGCGCGGTGGCGTTGACCAGGCCCACCACGTCGCCCGGGTAGGCGGTCTCGACGGTGGTGCGGTCGCGGCCGAAGACGGTGAGCGCGTACTTCGTGGTGAACGGCTTGGCGGACTGGGCGTGGGTGACCACCATGCCGCGCTCGAACTCGCCGGAGACCACGCGCATGAACGCGAGCCGGTCGCGGTGCGCGGCGTCCATGCCGGCCTGCACCTTGAACACGACCGCGGAGAACGGATCCGAGGTCTCACGCGGCGCGCCGGTGACGGTGTCCCACGCGTGCGGCGGCGGGGCCAGCTCGACCAACGCGTCGAGGATCTGGTGGACGCCGAAGTTGAGCATCGCGGAGGCGAAGATCACCGGGCTGGTCTCGCCGGCCAGGTAGAGCTCCTGGTCGTGGTCCTGACCCATGGCGGAGAGCAGTTCGGACTCCTCGACGGCGGTCTCCCAGACCTCGCCCTCGCGCTCGGCGGCGGCGGCCGGGTCGTAGTGCTCCTCCGGGGCGATGGTCGAGCCGCCGGCGGTGCGGGTGAAGTGGATGTACTCCTCCGGCGCCCCCTCGGGGCCGCGGCGGAGCAAACCCCGGTAGTCACCGGCGATGCCCACGGGCATGAACAGGGGGGTGGGGACCAGGCCGATCTGCTCGGTGATCTCGTCCAGCAGTTCCAGCGGCGCCTGCCCCGGCCGGTCCCACTTGTTGATCACCGTGATGATGGGCAGCCCGTTGTGCTTGCACACCCGGAACAGCTTCAGCGTCTGCGGCTCGAGGCCCTTGGCGGCGTCGATGAGCATGACCGCGGCATCGACCGCGGTGAGAACGCGGTAGGTGTCCTCGGAGAAGTCGGCGTGGCCCGGGGTGTCCACCAGGTTGATGACGTACGGCTCGTCGTCGTCCGGCGACCCGGCCGGCTTGTAGGTGAACTGCAGTGCCGTGGAGCTGACCGAGATGCCGCGGGCCTTCTCCATCTCCATCCAGTCCGACACGGTGGCGCGGCGACCGGACTTGCCGTGGACGGCGCCGGCCTCGGTGATGACCCGCGCGTGCAGCGCGAGCGCCTCGGTGAGCGTGGACTTGCCGGCGTCCGGGTGGGCGATCACGGCGAAGGTGCGGCGTCGGGCCACCTCGGAGCGTACGTCCGCGTGGGCCCCGGACCTGTCGGGACCAGCGGGTTGCCCGGTCGTCCCGGTGTCCTCGGCGGTCTCCGTCACGCGTCCTCCTCGGTGCTCCGGCGGCCCTCGCCGTCGTCATCCCAGGGTACGTCCGTCCACGTTCGAGCACCCAATCCGCCAGTGCGCCGCCCGGGGTCGGCGGGCGCGCACGAAAGGCGAGGTCACGCGGGGCGCCATGTCGGACCCGGCGCCTACGGTGCGCAGTGGCGGCGTCACCGGACGCGCCGGAGCGGAGACGGGAATGAGTGCGAGCAGGGACGGTTCTGTGGTCGGGGACGCACGGGTACGCGAGGAGCGGAGGGCGGCGCTACGCGACCTGCTCCCGGCGATCGAGCGGTTGCGTGGTGTCCGCTCGGTCGTGTGGTCCGGGGGCGGTCGGAACGAGGACGGCTCGTATAACCTCCGGTACCCGATCTACGACCGCGACACCGAGAAGGTCATGGAGGTCTGCAACGGGGGAGCGCTGACCGATGTCGAGTACCGGCGGACGCTTCGGCGGCGAGGTGGGCACGGAATGGGCAGCCGGGCACCTGATCTCGTGGCGTTGGCCCGGGACTCCGACGAGGAGCTGACCGTCGCGCTGCTCACCTGGATGATGCGGTCCGAGAGGTTCAGCGAGGGTGAGGTCGCGGCGTCGCTGGAGAGCGGGGCGCTCGTGGCGCTTCTCGACCGGCTGCGAGAGCTGTACGACATGTGATCGCCCCACGAGCCGGTCGTGCGCTCCTGCTCCGGCCCGTCAGTGCCCCCCGCCCAGGGCGGCGTCACGTCGCAGCCGCCGGGGACGGCTCACGCGGAGTGGACCTGGTTCTGGGCGGTCTCCAGCCCGTGCGTGAGGAGCAGTTCGACGGCGTCGGCGGCGTCCTGGACCAGGAACGGCACGTCGGGTTGCTCGAGCTTAGAGAAGCGCTTGAGCACGTAATCCGCCACCGCCATGCGACCCGGTGGCCGGCCGACCCCCGCGCGGACGCGGATGTAGTCGCGCGTGCCGAGGGCGCTGGTCACCGAGCGCAGGCCGTTGTGCCCGCCCTCGCCCCCGCCACGCTTGAGCCGGACCTGACCGAAGTCGATGTCGATCTCGTCGTGCACCACGATCACCTCGGTGGGGGCGACGGAGAAGTACTTCGCCACCGCCGCGACGGGGCCCCCGGACAGGTTCATGTAGCTGCGCGGACGGGCCAGTACCACGGCCTGGTCGGCCAAGCGCGTCTGGGCGACCTCGCAGTTGGTCCGCTTGTGCGTGGAGAAGCTCGCGGGCATGGGCAGGGCGCGGGAGGCGAGCTCGACCAGCACGTCCCAGCCGATGTTGTGTCGGGTGCCCTCGTAGTCGGGACCGGGGTTGGCCAGGCCCACGACGAGTCTGGGTCCGGGGGCGTCAGCGGTACTCACGGACCCATGGTCCCAGACCGGGTCGGTCGCCGCTCCCGTCGGTCGACTCCCCACCCGCTCGTCTCCGCTCCGGCTCGGGCCGTCATGCCTGCAGCTCGGCCCGGGCCGTCTCGAGCACCGCCGCCGTCAGGGCGTCGAGGTCGGGGGACTGGAGTCTCCAGTGTTGCCAGAACAGTGGGACGTCGAGGGGGCGGTCGGGGGAGACCTCGGCGAGCTCGCCGGAGACCAGCCACGGTGTGGCCAGTCGCTCGGGGACCAGGCCCCAGCCCAGCCCTGCGGCGATGGCCCGGACGTGGTCGTGCGAACTGGGCACGAAGTGTCGGGGTCCGGTCGGTTCGCGGCGGGCCAACCGTCGGTAGTGGTGGTTCTGGTGGGCGTCGCTGCGATCGAAGTCGACGATGGGGGCTCGGCCCAGCGCGGTCGTGGGCGAACCGTCCCGCAGGTGCCGGGCCACGAACCCGGGACTGGCGCACGCGAGGTACCGCATCGACCCCAGCGGCAGTGACCGGCACCCCTGGACGGGTCGGGACTCGCTGGTCACCGCCGCCATCACCTCGCCCCGCCGGAGGAGCTGGGAGGACAACGACTCGTCCTCGCGGCGGAGGTCGAAGACCACCCGGCCCGAGGAGTGGACCTCGGTCATGGCGTCGAGGAACCAGGTGGCCAGCGAATCGGAGTTGCACGCCACCGCCAGGACCACATGCTCTGTCGGGGTGCCCGCTCCGTCGAACTCCCGGGACAGGGATTCCTCGAGGTGGAGCATCTGCCGTGCGGTCCGGAGCACTGTCTCGCCGGAGTCGGTCGCCGTGACCGGGCGGTCCCGGCGGACCAGGATTCGGCCGGCCGAATCCTCCAGCGCTCGAATCCGCTGGGACACCGCGGACTGCGTGAGGTGGAGGTGGGTGGCGGCCGCGTCGAACGAACCGAGGTCGACGACGGCCACGAGGGTGCGCAACTGGTCCAGGTGAAGTGCGTCCATAAGTGAGGCTAATGCTAGCCAAGGAACTGTAGTAGCGCTACATCCATCGCGACCCTAGCGTGGGGACGTGACCACCACCTCCACGCTTCTCATGGGCGCCGGCATGGGCCTCGGGCTCATCGCCGCCGTCGGCGCACAGAACGCCTACGTCCTCCAACGCTCGATCCGCGGCGACGTGGCGATGGTCCCGATCGTGATCTTCTGCGTCCTGTCCGAGGCGGCCCTGATCCTGCTCGGCGTGGCCGGGGTCGGGGCGCTGGTCGAGTCCGCGCCCGCCGCCATCACGGTGATGAAGTGGTTCGGGGTGGTGTTCCTGCTGGCCTACGGCGCCTTCGCCGCATCCCGCGCCCTGCGCCCCGGCAGCGGGCTGCAGGTGGACGGCGACGCACGGATCCCCTCGACCCTGGGCGCGGTGGCGGCGTGCGCGGCGTTCACCTGGCTCAACCCCCACGCCTATCTCGACAGCGTGGTGTTCCTGGGGACCCTCGCCAACCAGCAGGCGGGGGATCTGCGCTGGGTGTTCGCGGCCGGGGCGTTCCTCGCCGGAACGGCATGGTTCGCGTTGATCGGTTTCGGGGGCAGGACCCTGCGCGGAGTGTTCGCCAGGCCCGGGGCGTGGCGGGTACTGGACGCGGGGATCGCCGTGATGATGGTCGTCCTGGCCGTGGGCCTCATTCGGGGCTAGGTCTCGACTGCGGCTAGGTCTCGACTGCGGTCGGGACCAGCCGGCCGGAGCGTCCGGACGAGGGATTCCGGAATCGACCGCGGGCCCGCTCCGACTCGATGGTCGGTAGCGGGCCCGCGGGCGGTGTCGCCGCAGCTCAGGCCGCGGCGAGGGGGATCACGCCTCTTCGGCGGCCTGGGCGGCGTCCTCGGCGGCCTCACCCTGGGGGGCTGCCTCCTCCTCGGACTCGAGGTCCGCCTCGGTCGGCGCCTCGATCACGTTGACGATCAGGGTCTCGGGATCGGAGACCAGGGTGCTGCCGGCGGGGAGCTCGATGTCGGCGGCGGTGATCTGGAGGCCGGCCTCGGCGTCCTCGACCGAGACCTCGAAGCCCTCGGGCAGGAGGGTGGCGTCGGCCTCGATCTCGACGTAGCTGGCGTCCTGGGTGACGAGGGTGCCCGGGGCGGCGTCGCCGACGACCGTGACGGAGACCTCGACCGTGACCTTCTCGCCCTTGCGCACGACGAGCAGGTCGGTGTGCTCGATGACGCGGGTCAGCGGGTGCACGTCGATCTGCTTGGGCAGCGCGAGCTGCTCCTCGCCCTCGATGTCCAGCGTGAGCAGCGAGTTGGTGCCGTGCGCACGCAGCACCGCGGCGAACTCCAGGGTGTTGAGGAGGAGGTGGCGCGGCTCGGTGTGGTGGCCGTAGAGCACCGCGGGGACCTGGCCCTCACGACGGGCGCGGCGGGCGGAGCCCTTGCCGAACTCGGTGCGGATGGTGGTCTTGAGGTTGTTGATTTCCTTGGCCATGGTGAACCTTCTGTCGGTGGGGAGCGCGCGTGCGCTCTGCGGGCGGGAGACCTCCCCGGCGACCGAGACGATCGCCCGGGGCGGCCCACCGGGGACCACACCGACAATGATCGCGTCGATAACGGAGTGGCCCCTGCAGGGCCCTCCCTCGCCGAGATGACCCGATCAGCCTAGCGGCGCGGAGCCCGGCCCCCAAATCACGCCGGGCACCCCGGGCTCCGGGTCACGCCGGGCACCCCGGGCTCCGGGTCACGGCGATCCCCCCAACCGTCAGAGGATGTCCTCGACGGCCGAGGTGGGCCGCGCCAGGCGGGTGCCCTTGCCGGTGACGACGAAGGGCCGCTCGATGAGCCGGGGGTGCGACACCATCGCCTCGAGCAGTTCCTCGTCCGAGGCCTCGAGCAGACCCAGCTCGGTGAACTCGGCCTCCTTGACCCGCACGGCCTGCCGCACCGTCAGCCCGGCATCGGAGATGAGGGTGCGGAGCTCGGGGACCGTGGGCGGGGTGTCGAGGTACTTGACCACAGTCGGCTCGACCCCCCGCTCGCGCAGCAGGTCGAGCGCCTGCCGGGACTTCGAACAGCGCGGGTTGTGGTAGATCGTGGCGCGACCCGCGGCGTCCGCGGACATGTCAGGCGTTCCCGTTGAACAGGCTGGTCACCGAGCCGTTCTCGAAGACCTCGTGGATGGTCCGGGCCAGCAGCGGGGCGATGGACAGCACGGTGAGGTTGTCGAACCGCTTCTCCGGCGGGATCGGCAGCGTGTCGGTGGTGATGACCTCCTTGGCCCCGCACGTGGCCAGCCGCTCGGCCGCCGGGTCGGAGAAGACACCGTGGGTACAGGCGATGATCACGTCGCCGGCACCGGCGTCCTTGAGGACCTTGACGGCGCCGGCGATGGTGCCGCCGGTGTCGATCATGTCGTCCATCAGCACACAGGTGCGTCCCTCGACGTCACCCACGACGCGGTTGGACTTGACCTGGTTGGGCACGTTGGGGTCGCGGGTCTTGTGGACGAACGCCAGGGGCGCACCGTCGAGGGCGTCGGCCCACTTCTCGCCCACCTTGACGCGGCCGGCGTCGGGGGAGACCACGCAGATGTTGTCCGTGCCGTAGTGCTCACGCACGTAGTCCGACAGCTGGCCCTGGGCGTGCATGTGGTCGACCGGGCCGTCGAAGAATCCCTGGATCTGGTCGGTGTGCAGGTCGACCGTGATGATCCGGTCGGCGCCGGCGGTCTTGAGCAGGTCGGCGATCAGGCGGGCCGAGATGGGCTCACGACCCCGGTGCTTCTTGTCCTGCCGCGCGTACGGATAGAACGGCAGAACGGCCGTGATCCGCTTGGCGCTGCCGCGCTTGAGGGCGTCGATCATGATGAGCTGCTCCATGATCCACTTGTTCAGCGGCGCCGGGCAGCTCTGCAGCACGAACGCGTCGCAGCCGCGGACAGACTGCTCGAAGCGGACGAAGATCTCCCCGTTGGCGAAGTCGCGGGCGGTCTGGGGGGTGACCTCGATCCCCAGCTCGGCGGCGACCTGATCCGAGAGTTCGGGGTGCGCACGCCCCGCGAAAAACATCAGGTTCTTCTGGTTGTCGATCCACTCGCTCACTCGGTGAGTCCGTCCTTCTAGGAGTCGTTCCGGGTACGTAGGGCGGCCTCGGCCGAGCCGGAATCCGGTCGGTTCTCGATCACCCAGTCGTCGATGTTCCTCTGTCGTCCGCCGGACACCGCCAGGGCCCCGGGCGGGACGTCGTTCTTGATCACGGTACCCGCGCCCGAATAGGCCCCGTCTCCGACGGTCACCGGTGCGATGAACATGGTGTCCGAACCGGTGCGGCAGTGATCGCCGATCACTGTACGGTTCTTGTTCACCCCGTCGTAATTGACGAAGACGCTGGATGCCCCGATATTGGTGTGCTCCCCGATGGTCGCGTCGCCCACGTAGGTCAGGTGCGGGACCTTGGTGTGCGCCCCGATGCTCGACTTCTTGACCTCCACGAAGGTGCCGATCTTGCTGCGCTCGCCGAGCTCCGCCTGCGGACGCAGGTAGGCGAACGGGCCGACCTCCGCTCCGGGCCCGATGCTCGCGCCGACGGCATGGGTGCGCACGACGCTCGCGCCCTCGCCGACCGTGGTGTCCTGCAGGGTGGTGTCGGGTCCGACGGTCGCGCCGTCGCCGATCACGGTGGAGCCGGTGAGGTGGGTGCCCGGCAGGATGGTGACGTCCCGGCCGATGCGGACGTCCACGTCCACCCAGGTGCTGCCCGGATCGACGATCGTCGCGCCGGCGCGCATGGCCGTCTCACACAGACGACGGTTCATCTCGGCGGCCAGCCCGGCCAGCTGGACGCGGTCGTTGACCCCGGCCACCAGATCGGCGTCCTCGACACGGTGGCCGCGGATGAGCCCGTTGGACTGACGCGCCAACTGGATGACGTCGGTCAGGTACAGCTCGCCCTGCGAGTTGTCGGTGCCCAGCTCGCCCAACTTCTCCCGCAGGACGCGGGCGTCGAAGGCGTAGATGCCGGAGTTGACCTCGTCGATCGCCCGTTCGTCGTCCGAGGCGTCCTTGTGCTCGACGATCCTGAGCACCTCGCCGTCGTCGTTCCGCACGATCCGCCCGTACCCCGTGGGGTCGGGGGCCGTGGAGGTCAGGATGGTGACCGAGGCGCGTGGCCGGAGGTCGTGGCGCGTGACCACCTCGCGGAGGGTGTCGGCGTCCAGCAGGGGGATGTCCGAGGTGGTGACCAGCACCGTTCCCGAGAAGTCGGCGGGCAGGGCGGCCATGCCCGCGGCCACCGCGTCGCCCGTGCCGTTCTGCTCCTCCTGCACCGCGGTGGTCACCGGGACACCCAGGTCGACGGCGAGTTCGGCGACCGCGGCCCCGACCTGCTCACGCTGGTGCCCCACCACCACGACGATCTGCTCCGGGTGGATCCCGGCCGCGGCGTGCAGCGCGTGCCCGAGCATCGTCCGGCCGCACACCCGGTGCAGCATCTTGGGCGTCGCGCTCTTCATCCGGGTGCCGGAACCGGCGGCCAGGACGATGACCGCGGTCTGCGAGCGGTCGGTGTCGGGTGTCGTCATCAAGTCTCCTCGGGCGGCGTGGCGTGCCGGTGTCGGGTTCGCGTCCGGCGAGCGGACCGTCCCCGAAAGGATAAGGGCTGGGTCTGACGGGGACCACGTCGTTGCGCGGTACCGGTGGAGGCCCGCCTGTGCGGCCCCTACGGTGGGGCCCACCATCAGGGCCGTCAATCGGAGAGGGGACACAGATGACCCACGACAAGACGGTGGCCGACCTCGTCGTCGAACGACTGGTCGCCTGGGATGTGGAACGGATCTACGGATACGCCGGGGACGGGAACAACCCGATACTCGGCGCGCTGCAGCGGTCCGACGTGGCACCGCGGTTCATGCGGGCGCGGCACGAGGAGTCCGCGGCGTTCATGGCGGTGGCCGACGCCAAGTACTCGGGCGGGGTGGGAGTGGTCAACTCCACACAGGGCCCGGGTGCCGTGCACCTGCTCAACGGCCTGTACGACGCCAAGCTGGACAGCGTCCCGGTGGTGGCGCTGGTGGCGCAGCAGCACACGGGCGTGCTCGGCTCCGGTTACCAGCAGGAGATCGACCTGAGCAGCGTGTTCGCCGACGTCGCCGGGCCCTTCATGCAGACCGTCGTCGCCGCCGACCAGCTGCCGATGGTGATCGACCGGGCGTTCCGCGCCGCCCTGACGCACCGGACCCCGGTCGTGGTGGTGATCCCCCATGACGTGCAGAACGCGCCGGCGCCCGAGCTGGCCGGGGACGACGGTCAGGAGCACGGGGTCGTCGTGACCGCGCCCGAGTGGACGCACGGGGTGGTCTCGCCGCGCGAGGACGACGTGGCCCGCGCGGTCGAGCTGCTGGACGCGGGGGAGCGCATCGCCATCCTCGCCGGGCGCGGCATGGCCGGGGCCCGGCAGGAGCTGATGGACCTGGCCGAGGCCCTGGACGCCGGGGTGACGATGAGCCTCCTGGGCAAGCCGTACGTCGACGAGTCCCATCCTCTGGTGGGTGGAACGATGGGGCACCTGGGGACGACGGCGAGCGCGCGCATCCTGCAGAACTGCGACACCCTCCTGATAGTCGGATCGAACGATCCCTGGACGGAGTTCTACCCGGTGCCCGGGCAGGCGCGGGCCGTGCAGATCGACCTCGACCCGTCCCACCTGGCCAACCGCTACCCCGTCGAGGTGGGGCTGGTCGGTGACGCCGCGGTGGCGCTGCGCGCGCTGACCGAGCGCGTGGGGGAGCGTGACCGGTCCGCGTGGCGCGGCGAGGTGGAGCAATGGGTCGGGCAGTGGCGCGAGATCTCCCGCGAACGCGCGGAGGTGCCGGCCCGCGGCCTCAACCCGGAGCTCGTGGCGCGCAGATTGTGCCGTCACATGCCGCACGACTCCCGGCTCGCCGTGGACGTGGGCAGCTCGGTGTACCACTACGTCCGGCAGATGGACCTGCCGACCTCGGTCCCGGCACACCTGTCGTCCACGCTGGCGTCGATGGGGTGCGGCATCCCGTACGCGATCGCCGCCAAGGCCACCGCCCCGGCCAGGCCCGTCGTGGTGCTGGCCGGCGACGGGGCCGTGCAGATGTTGGGGATCAACGAGCTGATCACCGTCTCCGAGGCGTGGCCCGGATGGGATGACCCCACGATGGTGGTGGTGGTGCTGTGCAACGGCGACCTGGCGGAGGTGAGCTGGGAGCAGCGGGAGACCGAGGCGGCCCCGCGGTTCGCGCCCTCGCAGGACGTCCCGGCGTTCGACATGGCCGGTTACGCCCGGCTGCTGGGGCTGCGCGGGGTTCGGGTCGAGGATGCCGACCAACTCGACGCCGCGCTGGAGGCGGCGTTCACGGCGGACCGGCCCACGGTGATCGAGGCGGTCACCGACCCCGACGTCCCGCTGCTGCCGCCCTTCCCCCACGGCCGGGAGATGCTCGGGTCGATGCGCGAGGGCCTGCGGGCGGAAGGCGACGCCGGACGCCACGGGTTGGTACTGCTGGAGGAGTACGCCCGAATCGAAGAGGAGAGGTTCACATGACCGGAGCGAACGAGTCCGACCCCCAGTCCGTCACCCAGCAGGGTGAGGAGGAGGTCCGCACCCCGCGCAACCGGCGCCAACCCGTGCTCGCCGTTCTGGCGATCGTGGCGATCCTGCTGCTCGTCCTGGCGCTCGCGATCTCCGGCGGGATGGGCTGAGGTCCGCGAGGGGGCCGGTGGCTCCCCCGCCAGGACTCGAACCTGGAATATCTGAACCCAATTGTAGGCGGGCCCGGCCCGCCTCCGCGTTCGGTATCGGCGCTGGTCCAAGGAGTGCGCGTAGTGCGCCGAGCACGCGCGGCGCGATGGCTGGGCGAGTTGGTGCGGGACCAGTGCGGGACGGGGGTGGCCTGTCGCAGGCGCCCTCTAGCCTCCGCCCATGCGATGGACTGAGGACGCCCCCACCCACTGCCCGAACGGCCATGCGCTCGGCCCGGATCGCGTTCTCGTTGGCTGGGTTGCCCCGCTCGCCGGCACTCTCGAGCAGGGCACACGGGTCCATGAATGTCGTCAGTGTGGTGCTGTCACACGATGGAAGCCACACAGCCGGTGGGTGTGACCCCATCGACGTCGCACGTTGGAGTTCCAACTGAGTGTCGTTCACACCTGATATGAAGGATTCTCCATTGACGGAAGGTTCGGGTATGACGGATCAAGGCCCACGGCAGTACGCCAATTCCGACGACTACTGGGTGGCGGGCTCCCACAACAACGGCCAGCGTCCTGTGCCGCCGGCCAAGAAGCGGGGCGGGTGGTTGAAGTGGGGCCTGGTCATTTTAGGTGTGCTTGTACTTGTGGGAATGTGCGCAACCATCGTGTCGGGGGAGGATGACGACACCGCCGCGACGCAGCAGGGGACGACCTCGCCCGCCACCTCGGAACCGGCGACCGAGACGCTGACAGATGCCACGCCTGCCCCAGAGCCGGTCGAAGAGACTCAGCGCACGTTCGTGGACGGGATCGTCGTACCCGCGACCGCGACTGTCTCCGAGTCGGGCGGGGCCGGCATCTACGAGGTGGCCGGCAAGGACTTCGAAGAACTCGCAGAGTGGATGGGTGCTCGGCTGCCGGACGAGGTCGACGGGCTGGCGTACTGCTACGCCGGCCGGGTCGAGGACGAGAGGCACCAGTGGGCGTGGACCAACGGCGAGCAGGGCGAAATGGCCAATCACGTGGTCGTCGACGTCGAGCCGGGTCGGATCACGGTTCTTCAGGGGGAGGACACGGTCGACTGCAACCTGCGCTGACCCGCGACCGCCGGAAGCCGCCCCCAGCATTTAGGTGGGGGCGGCTTTCCTGTGCGGCGGGAACCCGGTCAAACTCACTGTTGCTGCACCTTGCCCCATACCGCGCATGTTTGGTATGCTGTGGGTACAACAAAAGAGAGGGGGCAACGTGAGAGAGACGATCGAGCTAGTCGCACTCGGGATCACCACCGGATGCGCGATCATCACCACGATGATCATCGTCGCCGAGCACTTCGACGACGACTAGCGAAGCCCCGCCCCGCCCGCTGGAATCGGGCGGGGTGGGACTTCAGTCTCATCCCACCACACGCTCCCAGAACGGAGAACCCCATGAATGCACTCAGAGCGACGAGCCTCGCGCTCATCGCGGCCGTCGTGGCCAGCTACGTCGGCGGCTTCCCAACCGCGCTGACCGTCGGTCTCACGGCCGGGCTCGTGGTCACCACGAGCATCGACGCCGCCACGTTCCTGCGGCGGCGGCCGCGGTGAAACTCACCATCACGGACACCGACAGCGGGCGTCACTACTGGACGGCCCGACAGTGCGCCGACCACTGCGGGATCTCGCCAGCGACCTGGCGCTCGTACGCCGGGCGAGGACAGTGCCCGCCACCGGTCGACAAGTTCGAGGGCCTGCAGATATGGCGCGCCGACGAAGTCCGCGACTGGCACGCCGCGCGACCAGGATCGCCGGTGACGAACGCTCCGACCAGCAAGGCGAAATGATGAAGCCGCCCCCACCTGATGGTGGGGGCGGCTTTATCGTGCGGTGTGAGGCCGGTGGGCCTCACAGGTCCGGACTGATTTCGTCCGGCGGGGTCTCGATGTCCTCTGGGTCGACATGCTGCTGGAGCTTCTTGACCAGGCGCCGGATGTAGGCGATCGCGAGACGGTACTTCCGCTCGAGCTCGTCGAAGCGTCTCTGCAGCGACCCGACCCGGTTCTCCAGCCGCTCGATTCGCTCGTCACGCTCGGCGAGGCACGCTTCCATCCACTCGCGCTCGGCGGCGCGCTCCGCTCGTTGTTCCTGCACGAACGTGGACCAGTCTGCGGTCGTTGCCGTGGTGGCGGCGGTTGCGTTCGCTTCGCGGCCCGTCCGGCGGGCCAGCCACGCCGTTCCGTACGCCATCAACGCCGCCAATGCGGTTGCCCCAGCGCCCGCCAGATGCTCCCACGTCACGGGTCACCACCCGGCCCCACCGTGTCGGCTAGCGCGGTGATGACCACCAGCACTCCCGACAGGGTCAACATGCTGATCGAGTGCGACCAGCCCCGTTCCGACAGTCCGAGCACGCTCGCTAGTGCCAGATATGCGCCCCACACGAACCAGAGACTGGCACCCACGGCGAGCGCCCAGCGGGCGATGATCCGATGCCAGATCCCCGCGAGCATCGCGGCCCCGGTAATGATCCAGATTGCCGCCCACGCGCCGAACGGGACGACGGTCGACAGGTAGGTGACGGGGTTCGCTGGGGGCTTGAGGCAGGCCATGCCACACCCGAAGGATCCGGCGGCGGCGATCGTGAGGGCGGCGATTCGGAGCCGGGGGTGGAGCGGCTCGAACGCTCGCATCAGCCGGCGCGGTGCTTGCCGACGTACAGTGCCGACGCGGACTCGTGGTCACCCCGACCGGACGAGGCGATCGACGTCAGCAGCGACAGCGCGGTAGCGGTCGCGGTGATGCCGAGCCCGGCGGCCCAGTCGACCTCCCAGATCGGCACCCCGACGACGAGGACACCGCCGGCGGTCTGTGCGGCGGTCTTGACAGCGCGCTCAGCGGCGTCTTTCCAGAACGTGGCAGTCCACATGGTCACTTCTCCTTCGTGTCGAGGAGGCGGTCGAGCTTGGACTCGATGCGCTTCTGTGTGCCCTCGATCCGGTCCAGCCGCCCGCCCTCGCGGGTCAGGTCATACACGCGCTCGTCGGTCCACTTGATGAGGTCCTGAGCGCGGTACTTCGCGCCGCTCTTGACCTCGATCTGGGTGTTCAGGTCTGCTGCCATGACGTCCTCCTCGGGACTCGGTGGGGGGAACTTCGGTGCGATCGGTGTGCCGTCCGGGAGGACGAGCTTCTTGTCGAGCTGGTCGTAGAACCAGGTGGCCTCCTCCATCCATGGGTGGTGGTACTTGCCGGCCTTGCCGCCCCATGCGTTGCCGGGGCGCGGCCCTTGAAGGTGGACTGGGCATCCGGTCGAGGTGAACTCGTTGTGGTCGCGGATGCTGCGGCCGTAGACGGGGGCGCCGAGCTTCTCGTGCAGGCAGTAGGCCGCGCCGATCCGGGCCCCGGAGATCAGGGTCTCGTCGGAGATGTTCCAGGACAGGTCGTGGTAATCGTTGCCCGCGTGGCGACCAGTGTTGTTGGAGTGCTCGAGGGCGATGGTGCGCTGGTTCGCCCACGCGTTCGCGTTCGCCCACGCCGTATCGCGGTCCCACACCGCCTGCCCCCACCTGCCGCGCGGCCCGACGACGACGTGAGCCGACGCCTGGCGGGTGTTCCAGACGCCATCGACGACCGCCTCGACCTCGCCAATCATCATCAGGTGGTGCCGGGTGATGAACTCGATCCGCGCTCCCGAGCGCCCCGGGGTGAAATGGAGCGGCGGGTTCTGCCTCTGCAAGTAAGTGCGGTCCGGTTCGAGCTTGTAGTAGTCCCTGGCCATGTCGTTCCTCCTCAAAGGATCTGGTGGTTGTCGCCGCAGCGGCAGTGGGCGTACACGCCCATCGGGGCGTCGTAGGGGCGTCCGATGCGAAGGCGGTGCAGGCGGGCGGCGTGCCACACCGTCCAGGCGAGGGCCCTCACGGGTGGTTGATCTTCCAGGCGATGGAGTCCGCCAGGCGGTGGGCCAAGGGCCGGCGGTCTTCACGCCCGGTGTCGGGGTCGGTGGTGACGAACTCGCGGGTGTAGACGGCGGTGTGACCGTCGCCGAGGTACGAGCGGGCCTCGGCGAGGGACCGGTCGATGCGGGGGCCGAGGCCGACGAACCACTCGTGGACCGGGAGTCCGAGGAAGGGCACGAGCTGCAGCCGGCCGAAGTGGGTGTGCTCGACGAAAGCGCGGATGAATCCGCCCGGCACTACGTCGGCGGCCGCGGTGAGATACCGCAGCAGTGAGTCCCACGCGGCACGGCAGATCGGGTCGCCGGGGTGGCCGCACCAGAACGTGCGGTCCATCAGCGGTGTCGGGCGGCTGCCCATCACGCCCCACCCGGTCCCGTTGGCACGCCGTGCTGCTGCCGGTCGTGCGGCTGCCACGGATCCGCGAGGAGTCCGACGGCGGCGATGCGGTGGTGCAGCTCGGGGTGTGAGTCCAGGAGCTCCCGGACCGGCCGGCAGCCGGCGGAGAAACCGAGCAGGATGAACCGGTCACCTGGCGGGGCTGTGCGGATCCGGTGCGCGAGCCTGATGACCGCGTTGTGGGACGCGACGGGCCACGGAGTCCTCCCGCCGGCACCCATGACGGATGCCGCCCAGTCCTGCCACTCGACCGCGCACGAGAGGTTCACCGCCAGTCGGTCGGTAACGGGGTCGACGACCCGGCTGGTGCGGCCCTCGCTCCCGGCACCGTCGAGCACGATCGTGTTCAGCATGGGGACCTCCCGAAATGCGGAAACCCCCGCAGAGTTGCGGGGGTTGATGGCTGGGTCGCTACTCGACGTCCCCGGTCCGGACGGCGAGATACCGGCCTTGCAACGGAGCTCCCACGGGGCAGGTCGCGCCCATCCAGATCGTGTCCCCGTTGCCAAGAATCAGCCCTTCGATGGCGAACGTGGACCTATCCGCGGACCCCGTGGTGGTGGTTGTCGAGCTGAGCGCCGTCATTCCCGGGTACTGCCCGGACGACTCGTTCACGTCGAGGACGGCGGTGGTCCCGGCGGCTCCCCACGCCTCCACGGTGATGTCGTAGTAGCCGTAGTCGCTGTAGCCGTCGAGCGCGTTGTAGGACCGGAACACCCAGCCCGGGGACTCCACTTCGAGCGGTCCCCAGGTGCCCTCACGGACCACGGTGCCACTGCCGACGTAGCGCGAGTTGATCCGCCGGTACTTCACCGAGTCGATGCGCCCGTACGCACCAACCGCGAGGTTCACCGGGTCCGTGATGGTGTCCTCGAACATCATCTGCCCGCCACCGTCAGCGAGGGCGATGAACCCGTCGATGTAGGCACGGAAGAACCCATCCTCCCGTTTGAGGGTGAGCAGCGATCCGAGGGCGTGACCGCTCGAGGTCAGGGTGGTCGTGTTGTTCGCGAGCTGCACGGCACCATTCGACTGGTGTGCAAGGGAGATCGGAGTCGAGAACCCTGCGGTGAGGGCGACCGCGCCGCCGCCCGTCCCGGCCTGGATCTCACACCGGAAGGCCTCATCAGCTTCGGGGCCGACGACTGTCATGTTCACTAGGCCCGGCGGGTTGTAGGCGCCGAACAGGGGCTCCCAGCGCGGGTGCAGGTCGTCGGAGGTGAAGTCGTCCACCCAGTCCCAACCGGAGGAGCCACCGGCCGACCACACCTCGGCACCGTTGCGCATGACGCGCGCGATTGCGTGCCCGTTGCGGTAGATCGCAACCGGCGGGTCGTACGGCCGGAGCAGGGTCACGGGTCACTCCCAGATGTAGTAGTTGCGGTCCGGGTCGATGTCCGGCAGGTTGTCGTAGTCGTCCTGGGTGCCGTCCCAGCCGCGCGGCTCGAGGTCGGCGACGGCGGCCTGGAGCTCATCGAGTTCCGTCCGTACAGCCGGTTCCAGTTTCGCGCGGGTGACCTGATCGTCCCCGATCTTGGACGTGTTCACGGCCCCGGCCTGGATCTTCGGTCCGGCGATCGCGTTGGTCGCGACCTTTGGTGCCGTCACCGCACCATCAGCGAGTTCGGTGGTGCCGACGCTTCCCGCGCCGCCGAGCGCTCCAATCGCGGCGCGGGCCTCGGCTGCGGTCGCAGCCTTGTTAAGGGCCTGCCCGATAGCGGAGATCGCTGTGCCGTAGGCGCCAGTCGCCCACCGCTGGATCGTGCCCTTGAGCCCAGATGCAGACACGAGCCGCGCGAGGGTGGCCGTGCCCGTGGTCGCCTCGCTCTCGACCATGGTCGAGTAGGGCACCGTCCAGTTGCCTAGCCCGTTCATGTAGGTGCTGGCGTTGCGCGACTCCGGGTTGTTCCCGAGGTCGCCCGGGCCGTGCATGTGCGCGCTCGGTGCGAAGTCGTCCGGCTTGCCCGACACGTCGCCCCATGTGACGTTCGTGGCACCCGACTCGCCGGGCTCGCCGCGCGCGGCGAGGATCGCCCACGTAGCGCCGGCCGACGGGGTGACGCCCGTCGAGGGTTCGAGCGCCCGCCAGGACCCGCCCTGGTAGGTCACCACGTCCTGCGCGGCGTACGCGGTGCCCGCCGACCAGGTGCCGCGCCACGTCAGCCCGTTCGCGACTGCGATGTCCCGCGCAGCCAACGCCTGGTCGCGGTAGTCACGGGAGGTGTTCGTGAAGTCGGCCGACACCCCGGCGTAGTGCTGGCTCTCGGCCGCGTGTGCGCCAGC
Organism: Dietzia sp. CQ4; assembly: GCF_014145125.1. Taxonomy (NCBI): domain Bacteria; kingdom Bacillati; phylum Actinomycetota; class Actinomycetes; order Mycobacteriales; family Dietziaceae; genus Dietzia; species Dietzia sp. CQ4. Next base: position 31,166 of record NZ_JAALDZ010000106.1, read on the forward strand.
GTCGGCCGAGTGCTGACCCGCCTCATTGCGGAAGCCCTCGGTCGCGTCCCGGATCTGCTCGACCTGGGCCCGCTCGGCGATAGTGTCGTCCTTCGCACCGATCGCCGCGTTGCGGGCGGCAACAGCCTCCCACCGCTCGTCAACCGCGGCCCACCGCTCAACCCCGGCCTGCGCTGCATGCTCGCCCGCCAGGGTCGCCGCCGCCTGCGACGCCGCACGCTCCACGCCCGCGGTGCCCGCATGGCC
>NZ_JAALDZ010000107.1:0-5751 GCF_014145125.1 Dietzia sp. CQ4
TACCCCACGGAACCCCCACTACGCACTCCGGATCCGGAAGAGCCGCTAATGTGCTGGCCGACTGCGACTAGCATGTCCCTTAGGAGTGCCTCTAATTCAGCCATTGCTGCCACCGTTGCTGCCGCGCGCATTTCGCGTCCCAGAAAGCTAGTTTCAGAAACCTCCGGAATGGAGCCGGCGGCGAGTCGCAGTAGGTGGCGACGCCACTCCTCGATTCGTATGAGCGACTCGTCCGCCCGATTGTAAGCGTCGGTGGCAGTACCTTTAGGGTTCACTGCTAAAGAGATTCTTGGCGCGGTCAATGCGGCGCGTCAACATCGAGCGCGTATTTGTGCCTCCCGTGCTTGAACTTACTAACTCGATGTCATTGGGCCAATCGGTAGGAGGCTCGGTCGGTTGGCGACCCTCCGCGTAGATCCTGCCGATTGCTACTGCGCAGGCCTCGAATTGCACTAGTGGCGTGACCGTGGTCTTCGCGCGTAAGAACGGGCCTTCCAATATGCCGGCGAGGAACTCCATCGAGTCTTCGAACTGTGCTCTCTCAGCTTGAAAATCGAAGTTCTTCGAGGCTTTCTCTGCATAGTCATTCAAGAGTGCCGTTACCGCGCCTTTAAAATTGTCCTGGTCATTCTTGTAAGCAAAGAACTTTAGGACCTGCTCCGCAGCCGTTCCATCATGCTTGTTTGATTCTTGCAGCTTAAGAAGTAACTGGAGGTTGCTATTCTTTGAAAGCTCGTCTATGAAATCTAAGAACTTTCCCCCGTAGACGGCCGTCCGAACTTCCTGCGGAGTCAGCGAAATGGCTCCAGTATTCAACCTTTCGAAAAGGTCGAATCTAACGCTCTTGTCGCTCTTGTCGGTTAGCGATATCACTTGTAGGGGTTGTCGCGAGAAGTACCTCTGAATGCTCTTGGGGAGGTCCTCGTGCTTGTATCCGTTTAGCTGGGTTAGGTTCTCGAGACCCTCGAGGGAAAGCACTTCGCTTCTTCCGATTTTGCGAAGGCTATCTTCGTTTTCGCTCAGAAAGAGGATTAGCGTAGAGATTCTCTGCAGTCCATCGACTACCTCCCATTCGAAGTCGTCATTTGTCGCCACGAAGATGGGGGGTATTGGCAGGCCGAGGAATATTGACTCGATGAATGCCGACGCGACTTTGGGTGGCCAACGGTATTTCCTCTGGTAAGACGGAGCGATACTCAGTTCGGAATCCTCGTACATCCTGACTAATTCGCGTGTCGAGAAGTTGATACTTGCGACATCGACTTTCTGACGCGCTTCGAATAGCTGGCCCTCAAGGCCGTCCAGATCATGTAGCTCCATGATGTGTATCGTACTGACCCCTGACACGAATCGGCCCCACGTCGGGTACCGCGCGTCTGCGAGTAGGGAAAGAAAGTCGGGACTCGGTGGGCTCGGAGCTTCCTATTCTCCTGGGGTGAGGGCTCTCCTTTCCCGGGCAGTTCGCCGCCGGTTTCAGTCGCACGCAATCCTGCGGCACGCTTTTGCAACGGGAGCGAGCCGCGGTGCGAGGCCGCATAGACGCCGAGCGCGCTCGTCAGAGGAGGGGCGCGGGTGGGGGACGCACGCCCGCAGCCTAATTAGAGCGCTCCGGACGTGAGCAAATCGAGCACTCCGGCGGCGTCGTCGACGATGTCCGAAAAGCCCGCCTCTCGGAGCTCGGCGTCGCCGATCCCGCCCGTGCGCACGGCCACCGAGCGGATGCCGAGCTTGGTGGCGGCGACGGCGTCCCAGGTCGCGTCGCCCACCATGACCGCGTCCGCGGCGTCGACGCCGGAGCGCTCGAGGGCGATCGCCACGATGGTGGGGTCGGGCTTGGCGGTGTCGACGTCCTCGCCGGTCGTCACGGCATCCACCGCGTCGTCCACGTCGAGCAGTTCGCGCGCCTCGGCGAACTCCGACGGCGGGGCCGAGGTGGCGAGCACGGTGACCCACCCCTGCTCCTTGGCGCCGCGCACGAGCTCGCGGGCACCCGGCAGGAGGCGGAGCGAGTCCCCGGCCTCGGCGTAGTACTCCGAATGCAGATCTTTGGCCCGGCCCGCCACGCGATCGCGGTCCTCGTCGTCGTCGACCCCCGCGATGTCCAACAGCTCGCCCACCAACGTGGATCCGTCCTTGCCGATCCGGTGGTGCACCTCAACGAAGGGCACCGGCGCGCCCGCCTCGGCCAGGGCCCGGTGCCAGGTCCACACGTGGACGTAGGTGGAGTCGACCAGGGTGCCGTCGACGTCGAGAAGCAGGGCGCGCGGTGAGGTGGTCATGCGTCCGACCGTGCCCGGCCCCCGTGCGGGAGGCAACCGGTGGCGACAGGGCCGTGCCCGGCGCACCCTCGGATCCATGACACGTTTCGGATACACCCTCATGACCGAACAGTCCGGCCCCAAGGAACTCGTGCGCTACGCGGCCAAGGCCGAGCAGGCGGGATTCGACTTCGAGGTGGCCTCGGACCACTACTTCCCGTGGCTGTCCTCGCAGGGGCACGCGCCGTATGTGTGGAGCGTCCTGGGCGCCGTGGCGCACGTGACCGAGCGGGTGGACCTGTGCACGTACGTGACCTGCCCGATCCTGCGCTACCACCCCGCGGTGGTGGCACAGAAGGCCGCGACCGTGCAGATCATGTCCGATGGCCGGTTCATGCTGGGCATCGGTGCGGGGGAGAACCTCAACGAGCACGTGGTTGGGCAGCGGTGGCCCTCGATCGACGAGCGCCACGAGATGACGGTGGAGGCGCTGGAGATCATCGGCGAGCTGTTCGACGGCGGCCTGGTGACCTACTCCGGCGAGCACTTCCGCGTGGACTCGGCCCGCCTGTGGGACCTGCCCGAGAAGCGGGTGCCGATCGGCGTGGCCGCCGGCGGGGAGAAGGCCGTGGCCCGGCTCGGGCCGCTCGCCGACCATCTCATCGCCACCGAGCCGGAACCCGCCCACATCGAGGGCTGGAACGCGCTCGAGGGGCAGAAACGGATCGGCGACGGCGCCCGCGCGATCGCCCAGATCCCCATCAGCTGGGACCCCGACTCGGAGAAGGCGGCCGTCGAGCGCGCACACGACCAGTTCCGCTGGTTCGCCGGAGGCTGGGCCGCCAACGCCGACCTGCCCACCACCGCCGGGTTCGCCGCCGCCACCAAGTTCGTCCGGCCCGAGGACGTGGCCGAGCAGCTGGCGTGCGGGCCCGACCTGGACGCGATCGTCGAGAAGGTGCGGCCCTACTGGGAGGCCGGGTACACCGACGTCGCGCTGATCCAGATCGGCGATGAGACCCTGGACCGGTTCCTCGAGGAGGCCGCCGAGCCGCTGCTCGCGCGGCTGCGGGAGGCCTCCCCGAGCTGAGGCGGCCCGGTTCCTCCGCCGGGGCCATCGATAAGAGCGTTTCGCACACTTGTACTCGACCGATGTGTGCGAAACGCTCTTATCGATGGCGGGACCTCTGGCGGGACCTCTGGCGGGACCTCTGGCGGGACCTCTGGCGGGGCCATCCGCGGGACCTTCCGCGAGACCTGCAGCGGGGCGGGGTTCTAGCCGTCGGCTCCGGGCAGGTAGTCGTTGGTCGTGGCGGTGGCGCCGTCGATCTCGCTCTCCAGCAGTCCGTTCTGGTACATCCACCTCGCGTATGCCGCCCAGTCCTCGGCGGACTGCTGGCCGAAACCGTCCTCGGGCAGCAGCTCGAGGGTGGCGTCGATCATCAGCTCGAGCACGTCCGGGTCGTAGGAACCCTCGGTCTCGGGGGTGAGGGAGTCGATGGCGGCCCGGCGGTCGTCCAGAGCCGTGGCCTGACCGGCCGCGGTCCCCGCGAGGAAGGCCCGCACGCGCTCGGCGTAGTCGGCGTCGTCGGCGAGGCGTCTCGGGTTGGCGATGATCACCAGTTCCGCGTAGTCCGGAACCCCGAGTTCCGTGGCCGGCAACACCACGAAGTCGCCCTGAGCGGTCAGCTCGACCCCCTCGATGTTGCGGAAGGCCCCGAAGATCGCGTCCACCTGGTCGGTCAGGAGCGCCTGGTTGAGGCTCTGCTGCACGTTGGGGGCGGAAATCGAGTCCGGGTCGATCCCGGCCTCCCGGGCGATGAAGTCCAGGGTCGGCTGCTGAGAGGCCAGACCCGACAGCCCCACGGTCTTGCCCTCCAGGTCGGCTGCGGTGGTGATCCCGGACTCCGTCCTGGCGATCAGCGAGGTCAGTGACGTGGGTATCAGGGCGGCGACCGAGACCACGTCGAGGCCCTGCTCCGCGGCGATGAGGGTGTCGGGCTCATACGAGATGGCCAGGTCCGCACGTCCCAGGGACACCTCCCGCGCGGCGTCGGCCGTGTTGGCGGGCGTCATGAACGTCACGTCGACGCCGGCGTCGTCGTAGGCGCCGGTCTGCTGCGCGGTGTACAGGGCCACATGGTCGGGATTGGGGCTCCAGTCGAGCAGGACGCTGACCGGTGCGGCGGCGGTCGCGTCCGGCTCGGCGTCGTCCGGGGCCGCCTGACAGCCGGTCAGAGCCACCGCGGCAGCGGCCGCGATCGCGAGCTTGCGCACCCCGGGCCGCGTGCGGGCCTGGCGTGGGGTCTTCGTGGGTCGTGGGTGAGTCATGATGGGTTCCTTTCCCCGGTGGGAGTGTTCCAAGGGCAGATGAGGCGTTCGAGGATGGTCACGCTGGCCAGCAGGACGCTGGACATGATCGTCAGCACGACCACCTGGGCAAAGACGAAATCGGTCTGGAGCCGGGGGATGGCCTGGAGCATGAGGTAGCCCAGGCCGTTGGTCGAGCCCGTGTACTCGGCGAAGACCGCGGCGACCGGGGCGAAGGTGACCGAGACGCGCAGTCCCGCGAAACCGCGTGGGGCGGCGTAGGGCAGACGCACCCGCCAGAAGAGCGACCACCTGGTGGCGTGCAGGCTCCGCAGTGTGTCGATCAACCTGGTGTCGACCGTGCGGACACCGGAGAGAAGGTTGAGCGCGACGGGGAAGAAACACAGCAGGGCGACAACGATGACCTTCGGTGCCATCCCGTAGCCCAGGGAGATCGTCAGCAGCGGGCCGATCACGATGACCGGGATGGCCTGGGAGGCGACCAGCAGGGGGGTCATGGCCTGCCCGACGGTGGGTACGAAGGCGCTGATGATCACCACGACCAGCGCGACGACCACCCCGAGGACCACCCCGATGAGAGTCTCGGTGGCGGTGAGCAGCGTGGCGGAACCGAGCCGGTCGGGCCAGGTGCTCACGAGCGAGTCGAGCACGGCGAGGGGCGCGGGGATCACGTAGTCCGGCACGAGCTCGAGCGCGGTGACCGTGATCCAGGCGGCGAGCACCAGCAGGACCGTGACGCAGGCGGGAGCAGCGGACCGGAGGAATCGCACGGTCATCGGGCGGTTCCGCCTTCGGTCAGATGCGATTCCCGGGCCAGTGCCTGGAGTACTTCCCGGCGGGCTGCGGCGAACGCCTCGTCGCCGAGGAGGACCTCGCGGGGGCGGTCGTCGCCGAACCATCCCGGCCAGGTGGAGACCACACGCGCCGGGGCGTCGGCCTCGTACCGTGCCAGCAGGACCACACGTTCGGCGAGGAGCAGCGCCTCATCGACGTCGTGGGTGACCATGACGAGCGTGGCCGGGGTCCCGGTGAGGGTCTCGCGCAGCCACTGTTGGACGTCGGCGCGGGTGATCGCGTCGAGCGCGCCGAGCGGCTCGTCGGCCAGCAGCACGGGTTTGCGCGCCAGCAGGGCGCGCGCGAGTGCGCCGCGCTGGCGCATCCC
>NZ_JAALDZ010000108.1:0-16685 GCF_014145125.1 Dietzia sp. CQ4
GCCGATCCCGACAGTTGGTGGGAACTGGTCGCCGCAGCCCGCGCGGCACTACCCGCCCCCGACATGCTGCTCGCGCCCCACCAATGGGCCCGCACCGCCGCCTGACCACTGGTGCCTGATGCCTCGGAGCCGGGGCGAGTCACCACAGGTCGGGGGAGGAGTCGGTAGACGGCCCCCATGGCGAGCTCGTCGTGGTGTGGGTCTCCGGGCCGCGTTCTTGTTCTGCGGCACGGTGGGCGAGGTAGGACTCAGCGAAGTCGTCAGACGCTGCGGGTGCCGGCGCGGTGGTGAGCGAGCCGTGTGTGGTCGCTAGCCACGCTGCCAGTTCGGTGTCGGTGGCCGGCGCGATTGGGGGAGGGGTGGGCAGGGCGTCCCGGTCCCGGTCCTGGTTTGTCGCGTGACGTATCCGGTGCGCGATGACGGCCCCTGGATTGTCGGCGGTCTCCAGGTTCGCGGTGGCCTCGGCCCACAGCTCGCGGGGGTCGTGGCCGGTGGTGGCGGCGTCGGTCCAGGCTCGGGCGAGGGCGTCGTATTGGTCGCCTCCGGGCTCGAGGTGTCGGTTGTAGAGGCGCGGCAGGGCGTCGATGTAGGTGGGCAGGGTGGAGCTGGTGAAGGCTTGGGCAGCGAGGTCGACGCCGTGGCGGTACAGCGCCTCAATGCGCGCCGGGTCTGTGGCGCCTGTCATCTCCTCGCGCAGTGTTGCGGTCGCGGAGGCTTGGTGGGTGTCGCGCCTGAGAATGGCGGCCAGTACCTCGGTGGCGGTGGGGGCGTCGTGGTCGCCGGCTGAGTGCATGTGGGCGTCTTCGGCTGACAGGTCGAGGGTGGGTTCGCACACGGCGTAGGCGCGGTTCTCTCGTCTGCCGCGGGTCATCGCGACGTACAGGCCGGCACGGTCCACCGAGGTGTCGACGACTGCGTGGGTGACATCGACGGTGGCGCCCTGGGCACGGTGGATGGTCGTGGCGTAGCCCAGGTGCATGCTGGTGCTCGCGTAGCTGGCAGGCACGACCATCTCGTTGCCGGTGCCCAAGTCACGCACGTGTAGTGAGCCGTCGTCGGCGATGCCGGTGAGGGTGAATAGTTGGCCGTTGATCACCCGGCCGAGGTACTTGCTGTCGGAGGTGTAGAGCTTGGCGTTCTCACGGGCGATGATCGTGTCGCCGACGCCGACGGTGTCGCCTCGGGATAGGCGAGTGGTGCGGGTGTCGTCGACGTGTCCGTGGGCGATCCGGTCGGCGCGGATGACCTCGTTGAGCGAGTCGACGTCGCTGTTGTTCGAGGCGATGACCAGGCTCTTGCGGCCGGCCTTGGTGTCGTCGAGGAAGGCCGCAGCGGCGTCAGTGAGCATCTGCTCGCGGTGTCCGCCACGGATCCAGCCGCGGTGCGCGTAGAGGCCCAGGGCGTCGGTGTTGCCTTCGCGGAGGGCGAGCGTTGCCTCGGCTTGTTCGGTGTCTGCTCCCATGCGCATGACTTCGCTTAGTTCGACTGTTCCCGGGGTGCGGGTCAGGTCGGCGAATAGGCCGCCGGTCTCGACGGCGGCGAGCTGTTTCGGGTCTCCGATCAGGCGCAGGACGGCGCCGGATTCGGCGGCGATTTCGGTCAGCGCGGCGAGGTTTTCGGTGCTGGCCATGCCCGCTTCGTCGACTAGCAGCATGTCGCCGGGGCGGATGGTCACCGGCAGCGCCTCGAGGCTCCGTCCCGGGGCGCCTGGGTTGCGGCCGAGCCAAGTGAAGGTCACCGAGTCGATGGTGTGGCAGTCGGTGCCGATGTCCTCAGCCAGCACGCTGGCCGCTGCCGCGGAGGGCGCTAGACCGATGACGTAGCGGCCCGTGTTCTCCCATGCCTGCACGACCACTTTCATGGCGGTGGTCTTGCCGGTGCCGGCCGGTCCGACGCCGGCGGCGAGCAGGGTTCCCGCTCCGACGAGGTGGTGGGCCAGTTCCTTCTGGCCGGTGTTGAGCGGCCAGCCTGTGGCCCTGGCGTGGGCGGCAAGTGCCTTCTCGAGCTTGGCGCGGGGTGCGATCACTGTCACCGGGGTGCGGGCTGCATCGAGGACGCGGGTCTCGGCGTCGAGCACGGCTTGGGTGGTGTACTTCTCGGCGCCTGCGTGCCGGTCTATTCCTGCGCCGGTGTGGCCGGTCAGGGGCTCGGGCAGGATCAGTGGATCAGGTGGCGTCAGCTCCACCATGAGCTCGCGGAGCGCGATGTCCATGACCTTGGCGTGGGCCTGGTCGAGGGCGCCTGAGGAGGTGAACCGGTAGCCCTTCAGAGCTGTGGATACGGCGGTGTCTACGTGCGACCGGCGGAACTGCGCGCGGCGTGACGACACCGATTGGACGGCCTGCTCAGCGACCTGTCGGGCGTGGCTATCTGGGTCGAACACGGTGCGCCGCGCATCGGCGGTGGCTTGCTCGGTGACGGCCTGGACAACGGATGAGGCGGCGTCGGCGCCGATGGTCTGCTCAGCCACCTGGCGCCACTTGGCACGGTGCTCATCGAGGGACTGGGCGGGCTTTTTGGCGTCGCGGGTGTCGAGGATCGCCTTCTGCCACAGGGCGTACGCCGCTCGCTGGGTGGGTTGGCGTCCGTTCTTCTCTACGTACTCGGCAACGAGCTGCTCGTAGACCGGGCGGGCTAGTGCGCGACGGGACGAGAACACGTCGATGAGACGGCGGTCGATGCCCTTGATTTCCCAGATCGGCGCTTTGTCCGGGTGCGGGTAGTGCGCCTGGAACTCCAGACCCATCCGGCGGGAGAGCAGGTCGTGCAGGACAGCGTCGTAGCGAGCTGAGATCGCCTGGTGCATCTGGTGGATCGTGCGCGAATCCAGCGTGCGCCACCGGCCGTCGGGGCCTTGCACCTTGTTGGCGATCAACACGTGCGAGTGCAGGTCCGGGTCTCCTCCACGGGTGTCGAAGTGCGTGAACTCAGCGGCGACGATGCCCCTGGTTTTCACCTGCTCGATGCCGCCGGCACCCACGCGGGTGTAGATCGCATTGTCCTCGGCCCATCGCAGGGCCTCGGCCACGGCCTCATGGTGTAGCGCCGCCACTTTCGAGGCCGTGCGTTCGTCGGACAGCGCCCACAGAACGCTGACACTTTTGACCGGAGAGAAGGTGAAATCGAACCCGGCGACGGCCTGGCGGACCTTGTCCCGTTCGCGGTTTACCCAGGCGATGACGTCCTTTCCGGAGGCGTGTTCATAGCCGTACTCGCTCGTATAGAACGGGCGGGCGACGCTCTCGGCAAGGTGGTTTCTCTCGTCGGGAGTGGGGCGGCGCCCCTCGGCAGTGAGGAACGCCTTTTCAGCGGCGGAGATCGCCGCGAGCACGGGGACATCTCCGGAGTACAGGGGGTAGGCCCGGCCCAGCTTGCAGGCGCCCAGACTCTTCCCTTCGGCCATCATCTGATCGGTGTCCGGGTGTAGTCCTTCGCCGTACAGGGCGGCCATTTGGACCTCTCCCACGACTGCGCCGGCGGTCGCGGTCTCAGAGAGCAGGCCGGCCAGTCCGCTGCCGATCCACCGCCCGGGCGGTGTTCCTTTGGCCGCGTAGTAGTCCGACAGCGACTTGCCCTCGGGGTCAGCGTCATGGGTGGCGACCGAGCGCAGCAGGTACTGGTATCCAGTACCGGCGTGCACCGCTCGGAGGCTCATCATAAGACCCAGCGTAGAGCCGCCGCAGAGCGGCGTCTACGCACGACGCGCCGGCGGCGCGCTGAGCAGGCATTTTCCAGACGTCACTAGTAGTGCCTACTGTGTGAAGCAGTTTGTGGCGAGCAACAGCGAGGATGATCTAGCACGGCCGGTGCTATATATGGTGCGGCGATCGGGGACCAGGACGGCGAGACAATGACGGCGGCATGGTGGTTGGGCATTGCGGCACTATGGGTGGGGCAATAGGGTCGATCGCATGGCGGCTATCAAGACTGATTCACGTTCACAAACCGCACGCGCGAGGGCTCGTCAGGCGATGGCCGACGAGCTGGAGCGGGCTCGCAAGCGCGAGGCCAAGCTGGTCGCGGTGTTCTCGGCGATCGACGCCCGCGATGACGCGCAGATCGCCCTCGGCCAGGCGCTGGTCGAGCTTCGGGACCTGGGTGTGGCGCAGACGGACCTGGCGGAGATGACCGGACTGCCGGCCCGCGAGGTCGGGGCGGCGATCCGCGCCGCCAAGGACAACACCGCCGACACCGAGAACATGGCCACTGATGCGGCCGACGGCGCCACTGCGGTGGCGGATCAGGCACCCGCGGACACCAACGGTGACCAGCAGCACTGAGCCCGTCTCCGGCGGATGGTTCGAGGACATCCCGCTGCCGGGAATGGACGCCCGTCCCCGACCCCGGCCTGCGTCGAGGCGGTCCAGGCCGTACGACTCGACGCTGCCCCCGACCGAAGCAGCGATCGCCGCGTTTGAGTCCCATGTCGTGCGCGCTCCGGGCAATGGGTGTTACATCTGGACCGGCGCCATCTCCGACGGGTACGGACGGATCAGCTGGCGTCGAGACGGCGTCAGCAGAACCGAGTACGCGCACCGCTTCGCGCTCCTGGTCGCCGGCGAACTAACCGACGGGGCGATCGGTGAGCACCGCTGCAATGAACCCTTGTGCGTGCGCCTAGACCCGGACCATCTTATCGCCTCAACCCAATCGGCGAACCTGCTCTACGCGGTCGCCTGCGGGCGTACCGGGATCATCCGCAACACCACCGAACGCCACGACCGGCACGCCCGCTCCCTCGCGGTCCGCGAGGCGGTCTCCGGCGGCTGGAACGCCAAGGCTTACGCCCAAGCTTGCGGCAACACCGCGCCCCTAGACGAGCCGCCACTGTTCTAGAATCGTCTCCAAACACCTACAGCAATGGCCCCACCGAAGCGGTGGGGCCATTGCTGTTTCGGTCGGGTGGGAAGTGTCAGCGGGCTTCCGCGATGCGTCTTTGGCGGCGCAGCTGCCAGTAGCGCGGAATCGCCCACCGCAGTGGCGTCTTGTCGATCACCACCAGCGCCAGACGGGACCGGTAATGCACATCGTGGCGCACGGCGAACGACCAGTGCCCGACAAACCACGCCACCATCCCCAGCGCCATCACCGTCGGCGCCCAGGAGCTCGACTGGGTCGGTCACGCCACAGAATCCGATCACGGCGCGGATGCCTCCGATGCCGCGTGCCAGCGGCGGCACCAAAAGCGAGGCCACCGCGACCATCGCCACGGCCTGTATCGCGGTCTGTAGATCCCACATGACACCCCTCCCGTGTTGGTGTTCTTGGTGTCACGTCCCGAAGTCACCTGGCGGAAGTCCGGGCCGCTTGGTCATTGCCTGTCCTGCTTTGTCAGTGTGCTCGCCCGGTCCGACACGACAAGACCATCACGGTGCGGATCGCTACTTGTCCTCGTCGGCCTGCCCGGAGGAACGAAACGCGTCCAACAGTTCACGCAAGGTGTCCGAAGTGGCCTCGGCCCGCACCCGGGCGCGGTCGGCCTCCTCGGCCTGGACGCGCGCCTGCTCCGCCTCACGCTGCGTCGTCTCGAGTTGCTGGCGGACCTGGGCCAGCTCGGTGCGCAGCTGCTCGGCGTCCCGGACCGCCTCATCTCGGGCCGCGTCGGCGTCTGCTTGTTGCGCCGTGGCGGACTCCACCGCGGCGAGGGCGTCGGCCTCGCCGGCGCGCGCGGCATCGAGCGCCACCGCGGTGGCCTCGTCTGCCTGCTCGGCGGCGCGCTTCCACGCCGCCGCCCACACCGACGCCACCATCGCCGACATCGGCTCAGACAAGTCCGGAGCCTCCGGCACCTCGCTTGCTGCGCCCGTGGCGTGCTCGCGCATCCACGCCGCTACCTCGCCGATCCGCACCCCCGCCTGCTTCTGCACCGCCCGCACGGTGACCTTGTCCCCCCGCGCGACGAGTACGCCGTAGGCGTGAGCGATCTTCTCCGACGACGACATGGCAGCCCTTCCAGATTCAGCGTCCGGTAACCGGTAATCGGTAACGTGTTTTGTTTCCTACGTTACCCATTCTAGGTGACGCCCGCGCCCATGTCGAGGATCGAGCGCTGACCGCTGCTAAGGCGCCCGGCGTCCGGCGGCGAGCACACCGGCGGCGACATGAGCCGGGTGGACAATTCCACGTACCAACGACTGAACGGAGAAGATTGTGGATGCAACAATGCTCGCGCTCACTCTGAGCGTGTGCGCGTACTGCGCGATCGCGGTGACCGTGATGGTCGCCGTGCCCGCCGGTCGCGGACATCACATTGGCCGTCCGGGGACGTTCGTCGGCATCGCCTCCGGCGTGACAGGCCTGGGACTGTCCGGAGTCGCCGTCCTGGCGTCGTCGGCGGTCCTGCCCATGGTCGCCGGAGGCGCCATCGGCGCCGGCCTCATCGGAGCTGGCCTCGGCTTGGCCCTGAGTGAGGCGGTGAAGGCTCTTCCCGCCGGCAGGGATTGAACTTTGAGGGCCCGGCCCCGGCGAGTCGCCATTGACGGGCCTGGCACATCTGCAGCCGGTTGCTATCCAGCGTGCCGGGGTAAACCTGTCAGGATGGACGGGTGACCTCCCGGGACCTGGACCTGCCATCCAACTATGGGCGCCTCGTCGAGGATCTCAAGGACAGGGTCCGACGAGCACAGGTCACCGCGCAGCGAAGGGTCAACACCCAGCTGATCGAGCTGTACTGGTCCATCGGACAGGCTGTGCGCGAGGAGAGCGCCCGGCAGGGGTGGGGTAGCGGTGTGATTCGCAGGCTCGCCGAGGATCTTCGGGCCGAGTTTCCCCAAATGAAGGGCTTTTCTGCCCGAAACCTGCAGTACATGGCGACCTTCGCCGGCGCCTGGACTGCCGGACCAATCACGCAACAGCCTGTTGCGTACTTGCCCTGGGGGCACGTGACTGTCCTGCTGGACAAGCTCAGCGCTCAGGACGATCGAGACAAGTACGCAGCCGCGGCCGTCGAGCACGGCTGGTCGCGCAACGTGCTGGCCAACATGATCGCCAGCAGCGCCCTCGAACGCACCGGGGCGGCTCCGTCGAATTTTGCGCAACAGCTTGTTGCGCAAGATTCCGAGCTTGCCCAGCAGATCGCCAAGGACCCGCTGATCCTTGATTTTCTGGACCTGTCCGGCGAGGTCGCCGAGCGTGAGCTCGAGGAGTCCCTGACCGACCGGATCGTCGATACGCTGCGCGAGCTCGGCCCGGGATTCGCTTTCGTGGGAAGACAAGTGCACTTCGACGTCGGGGGCGAGGACTTCTACGCTGACCTACTGTTCTTCCACGTCGAGCAATTGCGGTACGTCGTCATTGAGCTCAAGACCGGCAAGTTCAAGCCAGAACACGCCGGGCAGCTGCAGTTCTACGTCGCCCTGGTCGAGGATCGCCTGCGCCGCGCCTCGCATGCCCCGACTGTCGGGATCCTGGTCTGCGGCAGCCGCAATGATCGTGTCGTCCGCTACGCACTGAACCAAGCCGGCGCACCCCTGGCCGTCTCAACCTTCAGCTATGAGGCCCTACCCGCCGCAGAGCAAGAGGCACTACCCAGCGAAGACGACCTCACCGCAGCCCTGGCCCAAATCACCGAGAACGACCAAGACCACTCGTAAACAACGCTGGAACACACCGTAGCCCCAAAACAGGGCCCGACCAGCCATTATGTTAACGCCGATAATAATGATTATGACAAGTAGGTGGTGCCGAGTTGTGGATTCTGCGGACTCGACCACTCCCTGAGTTGCCCGCACGTTCGTCCGTGTTCGGACCGAACGTGACCGGCGCACTGGGCGGGCATCGGAGTTTTTCGGCTTGTGGATCTCGCGCGACTTTACGGCACTCTCACCATCGAACTCGACGGCTAGATGGCGCCCCACCGGTCTCCACCGGCCGACGACCTGACCTGCCTGACCTCACTGCAGTGGCAAGACATGGCTGCGCGACACCGCCGCGCCATTCGAAATGAACTTCAACCGTAGGACCTTACCGAGTTCCCCGAAATTCTTCGTTGCGCCGCAGACAGCGAAACGGTCCAAGCAGCTTGACCCCCGATGACCCCACACTGATGACCGCTAGCGGGCGTCACTAACGGGCTGCGAAGCGTGATGGGAAACCGCTTGAGAGGGTCGGGGCGCGAGGTCCCCGCGGCGAGCAAGCCAGCGTTCCAGCGGAATAGTCGCCAGCGGTGGGATCGCAGCGAGGATGGCGAGGAGTGCGACCCACCACCGCCAACGGAGGATGATCGCGGCGCCGATAGCGGCCACGAGGTAGACCACGAACGCGATGCCGTGCAGCATGCCGAAGATCGACACCCCGACCTCGGTGGTCTTGGTGACGTACTTGAGGAGCATTCCGATGAGCAGTCCGGCCCAGGTGCCAGCCTCGATGAACGCGATAGTGGCGAAGACGCGACCGGTCACCCCCATCGGGCGACGTGGGGTCTGGTGAGACATTGGCGGTTCTCCGGGGTGTCAGGTTCGGGCATGTCGGTAAGCGAGGCGAGGTAGCCGGCTACCTGTTCGCACACTGTTGGATCGAGGCGGGTGCTGGTGAGGAATTTGCACAGCCAAAGCCCGTTGGCGGCCAGTCGCGCGATGACCTGCCTCAGCTCAACTGAGGGCAGAGTGCCGCTGCCGGGCTGAGACGGGGTCCAGCGGTTCACGACAGTGTCCCACGTCCGGGATTGGTCTTGTTCGTTGGCAGCCTCGAGCATCCGCGGCTCACACCCAGCCACAGTAAGTGCACTCGCTCAGCCCGCTCGCACCGGGCAGCAAGGCTATGGGCTCTCGCCCCACCTATGCCGAAGCCACCCGCCGAACGGGAGTTGACCGGCCGTGTGGACTGAACGACTCGGATCGCACCTTGTCCACCAGACTCTTAGACGAGAACACCTTGCGCGGCGAGCCATGACACCGGATCAACCCACTGACCAGCGGTGTTCTTTACGCGAAAGTGCAGATGCGGTCCGGTGGAGTCGCCTCGGTTACCGACGGTCCCAATCACTTGACCGGCGCTGACACGCTGACCGACGGTCACGTAATTCTGATCGTTGTGGCCGTACTCCAGCAGTTCGCCGTCATCGGTGCGCACCTGGATCCAGATCCCGTAGCCGGCGGCAGGACCCGAGGCTACGACGACGCCGCTCTTAGCCGCGTAGAGCGGCGTACCGATCGGCGCACCGAAGTCGGTGCCGTTGTGGAAAGTGCCCCACCGCGGACCGAAGCCCGAGGTGATCGAGCCCTTGGTCGGGGCGTGAGCGACACCAGCGACACCGCTGTCCGGACTGAGAGAGCCGAACCCGAGTCCGCTGGCGTACTGCCGGACCTCAGTGGGAGCGATACCGAACTGTTCCCCGATTTGCTCGATCTCGGCGGGGCCGATGCCGAATTGGTCGGCCGCACGCTGAACTGCGTCGATAACCTGCGCCTGGTCGACCTCTACCGATTGAGCGGCGGCGGCTGGAGCGAAGGCGAAAATGAACCCGCCCGAAAGGACGGCGCCAGCGACGGTACCCCCGACAGTGCGGGACACGTTCGATCTACTGCGGACGACGCGATGACGACCGCCGACTGTGGTCGTCGTGCTCATGCCCAACCGCTCATGGAGCGTTGCAACGGTCACGGTTCGGGGGGAAGTGCCCATGCGGGTTGCTCCAATACTCGTGGCTTGCGCGGTCCAACCCGGCCCGTCGGGCCAGCGACGAAACTGAATGTAACAGAAGGATATCGATACCGTCACTATGTGCACAAAAATCGTGTCAATGTTTCGACCTTAGGTTGAGACAACCGGGGGGCTGCCCCCGAACAGTGCCCCGGGGGACCGAGGTCCGGCTTCTTCAATGGAAAGCCCGCCCTCCCAGCGAGACGAGGTCTCGAGCGCAATCACCAGCGAGAAAGCCGCTGGCTGGCGCCTGTTCCCTCTCCCGCTGTTCGGAGTTTTTTGGTGCGGCATATGCCCCTGCACGACAACTCGGTTGCCGCCGCGCTGGCAGCCGAGGCCGCGGCCGCCGGCGGCGCGGCATTTGCCGCTGCACCTGTCGCCTCTGCTCAATCGTCTGACTTCGGGCAGATCGGGCAGATGGTCGAACAAATGGGGGCTCAGCACGGCATCGACGCCGAGCAGGTCCGTCAGTACGCCAGTCAGGTCCCCGGGTTGGACCAGCTCGGGTTCGGGTCGTTGGAGCTGCCCGCCAGCCTCGGTGACGCCCACAAGCCGACCAACGGCACCATCACCTCCAACTTCGGCACCCATCTGCACTTGGGCGGGCAGAACCCGGCGGGCCAGTGGATCGATTCGGTGACGTGGCTGGCCGCGAACGGCGTTATCGTCTGACGGGCCTGGCTCATCGCTACAAACTGGGCGGCGACCGGTCCCGGATGCTAATCGCCCTGCTCCCACCTCTACCGTGAACGGCGTGAACAGGTTTTTTCGTGCGATCACCTCGGGCTGGATGATCGCTTTCATCGCCATCGCAGTGTTCGCCTACGCCTGCTTCACGCTTCTCGCTCCGTGGCAGTTGGGCAAGAATCAGGACCTTGCGGCGCGCAACTCTCAACTAAGTCAGAGCATCGAGGCCGCTCCTGTGCCACTTGCGGAGTTGACGAACCGTGACGGCCCACTCGATCAATCAGAGTGGCATCGCGTGACCGCGACTGGGCAATATTTGCCGCAGGCTGAGGTGTTGCTGCGTCAGCGAGCGGTCGAGGGACGCGCCGTGTACCAAGTGTTCGCGGCGTTTCGCACCGACGAGGGAACCGACATCTTCGTCAACCGCGGGTGGGTCCTGGTGGGCGAGAACAATACAGTTCCGCACTACCCTGCTGCACCAACCGGGCGTGAGACCATCACCGCCAGACTGCGTATGCCCTCGGCCGAGCCAGCCAACCCCATCGTGCTGCACGGTCAACACATGGTGGACAATATCAACACCTCGGCGATGGGCCCGCTAATCGGCCTCGAGCTCGAGCCCCACTATCTCCAGCTCCCTGGAGGTCAGGCCGGATCACTCGAACCCGTTCCGGTTCCGTCCATCGAGCAGGGCTCATACCTGTCATACGGACTGCAGTGGCTCGCATTCGGGGTCTTGGCCCCGATCGGTTTCGGCTACTTTCTGCGGAGCGACCTCAAGGAACGCCGCCGTGCCCGCGACAATGAACACGGCGCCGAAGGCGATCTAGACCAAGTCCCCGGAAGCTCAACAGACCACGACGGCGACCCCATGACCGGCGTCGCCGGAGGCTCCCTCGAGAAAGACACATCGACCGAAGATGGTTCGCACCAGCGACTTACTGAACTGACTGTCCGCAACCGCTACGGCACCAGGTTCGAGGCCGAACGGCGCCGCAGCCTTCGCCACAGTAGCCGTCTGGACTTCTAGCTACCTCCCCCGCGAGGAGTCCTCAGCGCCCGCGCCTCAACCGAAGGCTGCCAGCGTGGTAGCCCTGGGCGGCTATGAGGCGCGGTCCAGCCAAGTCCTGCGGCGACCCCCGGTGAGTTCTTCAGACCGAGTGAGCTGCACGGCACAGGAATTGTTGCTGATGGCAGGGCACTGTCGCGCATTCTAGTTCTCATGGCTGGCTTCCTATGATTAGTCGGTGAGTAATCCTCGGGCGGGTATGCGTCGACCCATCTGGCCAATCTTCCTGGCCTTGTTCACCATCGGCGCAGTGGTAGCGATCACGCTGTCCGGGCTGTCGACCGCGCAGGCTCTGGTTCTTTTAGGCATCCCCGATCCAGGAGTTCTGACCACTGCTGGCCTGCCCGCGGTGCGGGTGATCGCTGAGCTGCTGTGCGCTGCGGCGGTCGGCACCGCGATGTTCGCGGTGTTCTTCACTCCGCCGGCGAGCGACGGCACCCTCGACGTGGCCGGCTATCGTGCGCAGCGAGTGTCCTCGTGGGCGAACCTGGCGTGGGCAGCCTCGGCCGGTCTTCTTGTGCTGCTCACCCTCTCGGACACCTCCGGAAGGCCACTGTCTACGTCGCTTCCCCCGGACCAATGGATTATCGCCGTTGAACAGATCGAGGTCGCGTCCTCGTGGCGGTGGGCTGCGCTACTGGCATTAATCGCCGGCCTCGGGCAGCGCTTCAGTCTTTCCTGGCGCTGGGCCACGGTGTGGCTTGCGATCACTGTTCTATCGCTGCTGCCGGTCGCCGCGACGGGACACTCGGCAGGCGCGGTCGCGCACGACATCGCCACAAATTCGCTCATCCTGCACCTTGTCGCCGCCGCGGCCTGGGTCGGCGGCCTCATCGCTGTGCTCGTGCACACCTGGTGGGGCGGGAGAATGGTCGCGCTTGCCCTTCGCCGGTTCTCCGGAGTGGCCACCGCGGCAATCGCGGTGATGGCGGTCAGCGGCATCGTCAACCTCGTGACACGCTTGCAACTTTCGGACCTGCTCACCTCCACCTACGGGCTACTCGTCATTGCCAAGCTTGTCGCCTTGGCCCTGCTGGGCTTGTGTGGACTGTTCGTCCGCGCCCGTATCGTCGCCGGCCTGGACCGCCTAGACCCGGACGCACCACTTCCCCGGCGTCTCCTGATAGGCATCACCGGAATTGAAGCGGGCCTCATGGCCGCGACCATGGCTGTTGCGGTCTCTCTGGGTCGAACTCCACCTCCAGCACCTCAAGACCTCCCGAGCGTCCACGAGTCGCTGATCGGGTTCCAACTCTCGGGCCCGATCAGCCTGACCACGATCGCGGGGCAGTGGCGATTCGACCTGCTCCTAGGAACAGTGTCCGTCGTTGCCCTCATTCTCTACCTCTGGGGGCTGCGGGCACTGCGGCGGCGCGACATCCAGTGGCCGATTGAGCGCTCCGTTTCCTGGACCCTCGGTTGCGTGCTGTTGTTTCTGACCACCAGCTCAGGCTTCGGCATGTACGCCAGGGCCGAATTCTCAGCCCACATGGCCGCACACGTACTTCTATCTATTGCCGTGCCGATACTGCTGGTCCGGGGTGGCCCGATCACCCTCGCCCTTCGCGCTATACCCGCCGCTGGGCACAGCGATCCGCCGGGGCCGCGCGAGTGGCTAGTCGAGCTCGTCAACAATCCACTCTCCCGCTTCCTCACCCATCCGGTTGTCGTCGCAACGCAGTTCCTGGCCGGTTTCTACGCCTTCTACCTCGGCGGCATCTACGAGAACCTGATCTCCGCGCACCTCGGCCACATGGCCATGAACGTGTTCTTCCTGATCAGCGGCTACCTGTTCTTCTGGGTGATCATCGGTATCGACGAGACACCCAAACCCCTCGCACCCGGCACGAAGCTCCTCGTGCTCCTGGTCTGCCTGCCCGTGCACCTCCTACTCGGCATAGTGCTGCTCACGTCGCAGGCGATCCTGGCCCAGACCTGGTACCGCGATCTCAACCTGCCGTGGATTGCCGACCTCCTGCGCGAACAGCAAGCGGGCAGCGCCACCGCGTTGGCTGCGGGCCAGATGCTACTGCTCATCACCTTGATCGCCCTCGGTCGCAGATGGCTCGCGAGCAGACGCCCCCCGGGAGACCATCCCGGCAGCGCCAAAGGCCACCCGGCTACCGAGCAGCACCGCGAGCAGGAGCTGCCGGAGGCTGCTGAGCACTGATCGCGCACCCGATGACGGCAGGAACGCCCAGCACGCAGGCGACGGGGACAAGCACACCCTTGAAGGTGTGGGCACCGCTCCCCCGTCGGTTGCAAGGATCGCCTCGCCTCGGCTAGCTTGATGACGGGCAATATCACGAAAGCATCACGGTGCAGCGACAGAGGGGACACGGCGGCAGTGGAAAGACGGCGCGCTGGCCGCGGTGGAGACTCACTCACAGTTGACCACTGGGGGCTCGCTGGACCCGTTCGGCAAGGCGGGGCACACTACCAACCTGCCCACTCGAACGCGTTACGGGATCGCCTCATCGTCGTTGCGGTCGCCGCAGGTGCCATTACGTCCTCGGGCAGCGCCCTGGTCACCCAGCACGCAGACGCTTCCGGTGAGCACATCGACCTGATCGCGCACCAGGATCCGATCAGTCCCGCCGCGCCCGGCCCGTCTCTCAGTGCGCCCACCCAGCCCGAGGCACTTGCCCCTCAGCCCGGCGCGACTGAGCCGATCCTCCCACTCGATGACCTGGCAACGGACGGTGCCGGTGCGATGGTGGCGTCGCTGATGGCCGGCACCGCCCTCGATGAACAACGGCAGATTGCTGCGGAGGGTGCACGCCTCGCCGAGGAGCAGGCGCGTCGTCCTCGGGCAGCGATGCCGGCGGTAGGTTCGCTGACCTCGGGATTCGGGCAGCGCTGGGGATCGCTTCACGGGGGCGCCGACATCGCCAACGCCATCGGCACTCCCATCCTGGCGGCCAGCGACGGCATGGTCATCGACGCCGGGCCCGCACAAGGGTTCGGTAACTGGGTGCGCATCATGTCAGACGAGGGCACGATGACCGTCTACGGGCACATGGAGGAAGTCCTCGTCACCACGGGGCAGCGCGTCCAGGCCGGGCAAACTATCGCACTCATGGGAAATCGCGGCTTCTCCACCGGCTCCCACCTGCACTTCGAGGTCTGGACCAACGGGGGCCGAGATCGCGCCGATCCGCTTGAGTGGCTTCGACACCAGGGCATCGACCCGGACTCCAACACCTCGATCGCCCCGTACAGCTGACCGTGCCGTCCCAACAACCGGGGTACACCAGCGCAGCAGGTGCCCCCTCGAGGTTCCGGCTCCCGCGGGGCCGGCCCTGGGTGGAACAACCCTGGGCAGTCAGTCCTCTAGCGCTCCTCGTCCGATGTAGTCGCCGTCCTGACATCCGGGCGGAATGGCGAAGACCGCCGAACCGATAGGCACAGTCCAGGTGTTGAGCATGTCCTGCTCAGCGAGTCGTTGCTGGATAGGGACGAGTTGCCTTACCGGGTCGGCCTGATAGGCGGCGAAAAGCTGTCCTGAGTTGCTGGTCTGACCCGGCTCTGGTGTGTCGTCGTAGTTGTACGGTCGACGCAGGATCGTTTCGGTCCGGTTCCGCGAATGCGCGCGGGCGATGTGCGATTCGGCGGGGATGACGGTCAATCCCACGTTATTCATCGCCTCGAAGTCAGCGGGGTCATGCTCGACTGCGCCAGTCAGTGGAGCTCCTGAGTCCAACTTCCGCCCCACCGAGAGCTCGCGACTGTGCCGATCGATTTCCTCCCACGTAGTCATCGTCATTCGGATGCGGCGCAGCACCAGCGACGTCCCGCCGCGCATCCAACGCTGGTCAGCGCCGTCCGAGAACAGCAGCGTCTCGAAATCTGACTCCGTTGGGGCGGGGTTTACGGTGCCGTCGAGCTGGCCGAACAGATTGCGCTGTGTCCGGCCGGACGGGTCGGTGCCGACCGCCCGCCGGAATCCGCGCTGGGCCCACCGCTGGGTAACGACACCACGCACACCGAACGCAAGGACGCGGGATGCGTGGGAGACGGTGATCGGGTCATCCGCGCAGATCTGTAGCAGCAAGTCACCGCCAGTCCATCTGTCTTCGAGGCGGTCGATCTGCGGAAAAGCGGGAAGCGGCCGAAGCCACTGCGGACTGCGATCACCGAGCCCCACTTTGCCCAGCAGGTCGGGTCCGAAACCGATGGTCACCGTTAGTCGGGCGGGATTGTCGGCCAACTCGGGCTGGAGGTCAGCGAGCCCGCTTCGGCCCTGCGTCAACCGGGCGGCGTCCTGGGTCCAGGTACGCAGCACTCCTATGAGGTTCTCGCGGCGCGCATTCTGGTCGAGGTCAAAGGCGAGGAACACTGCATGTGTCTGCGGCGCCGTGGTCACTCCGGCCTGCCGGAGACCGTAGAACGGCTCTCTTGCGTCCCCGACGGCACCGGAGTCAGCCAGAGTCGCCCTGTCAGGGGAGGTGGAGTGGGCGGTCCTGTCACCGGCACCGAATCCCACGACGCCGCCGGCCAGGGCGGCGCCACCTGTCAGGAATCCGCGCCGGCCGAGGTGCCGGCCACGGTCGGATGAAGCCATCTCCGCTTACTCCCCGCCCTGGTATTCCTCGTTGCCCCCTTCGAAGGACCGCCCTGGGACGACCATGTCGGTGCTGCTGCCGTCCTCGAATTCGAGAGTGAGCGTCACCTGTTGGCCAGTGGTGATCCGATCACGCAACCCGACGAGCATGATGTGATCTCCCCCCGGGGCCAGCTCAAGTGCGCCGCCGGGCGGGATCACGAACCCGCCCTCCCGCGGGCGCATTGTTGCCGCGCCGGTGGGGCCCTGGACTGTTTCGTGCAGCTCGACCCGGTCAGAGGCGTCGGAGGAGACACCGACCAGCCGGAGGTCAGAGTCCGACTGATTGCGGAGGGTGCCAAACACTGACGTCATCGCCTGAGATTGGCCATTCATCTCGGAGCCGGAATGCTCAGTGGCGGCGCCAGCAGTATCTGCGGCTTTGACCCAGACATCTTCTGGCACCACCGCGACTGACTCAGCCGGTACCGACGACGTCGTCGGCTCGCCCGGGGAGTCGGTAGTGCAGCCGGACAACAGCAAAGTCCCGGCGGTGACCGCCGCAGCGAGTACCGATTTACGCATTTGTGCTCACTCGAACTCTCCCCCTCCACAGGCGCAGAGGGTCAGGTCCATCGTCGGCGCCCGGTGACGTCCGGCGTTCGCTAAAAGACCATGTTGAGGCGATCCACGCTGTAGATCGGGTCAAGCCCCTGGTATTGGTGTAACTGGTTTTTGATCCTTCGT
>NZ_JAALDZ010000109.1:0-29308 GCF_014145125.1 Dietzia sp. CQ4
GCGCCCCACCTCGCGGTGGGGCGCCCCTCCCTCATATGGTCCGGACTACTCGTCCGACCCGACGGGTCTGTCGATCACTTGATGATCTTGGTGACCTGACCGGCGCCGACGGTGCGGCCACCCTCACGGATCGCGAAGCGCAGGCCCTCGTCCATGGCGACCGGCTGGATGAGCTCGACGCTCATCTCGGTGTTGTCGCCCGGCATGACCATCTCGGTGCCCTCGGGGAGGGTCACGACGCCGGTCACGTCCGTGGTGCGGAAGTAGAACTGCGGACGGTAGTTGTTGAAGAACGGCGTGTGACGGCCGCCCTCGTCCTTGGACAGGATGTACGCCTGGCCCTCGAAGTTCGTGTGCGGGGTGTACGCGCCCGGCTTGATGACGACCTGGCCGCGCTCGACCTCCTCGCGCTTGAGGCCACGGACGAGCAGACCGACGTTGTCGCCGGCCTCGCCGTAGTCGAGCAGCTTACGGAACATCTCGATGCCCGTGATGGTGGTCTTGGTGGCCTTCTCCTTGATGCCGATGAGCTCGACATCCTCGTTCACGTTGATCTTGCCGCGCTCGATGCGACCGGTGACGACGGTGCCACGACCGGTGATCGTGAAGACGTCCTCGACGGGCATGAGGAAGGGCTTCTCCGTCTCACGCTCGGGGTCCGGGACGGAATCGTCGCAGGCCTGCATGAGGTCGCGGATCGCCTGGACCCACTTCTCTTCACCCTCGAGCGCCTTGAGCGCCGAGATGTGGACGACGGGGGCGTCCTCGTCGAACTCCTGCGAGGCGAGGAGCTCACGCACCTCCATCTCGACGAGCTCGAGGATCTCCTCGTCGTCGACCATGTCGCACTTGTTGAGGGCGACGAGGATGTAGGGGACGCCGACCTGACGGGCGAGCAGTACGTGCTCACGCGTCTGCGGCATCGGGCCGTCGGTGGCGGCCACGACCAGGATCGCGCCGTCCATCTGGGCGGCACCCGTGATCATGTTCTTGATGTAGTCGGCGTGACCCGGGGCGTCGACGTGCGCGTAGTGGCGCTTCTCCGTCTGGTACTCGACGTGGGAGATGTTGATCGTGATACCACGAGCCTTCTCCTCCGGCGCCTTGTCGATCTCGTCGAACGCGAACGCGTCGTTGAGATCGGGGAAGGTGTCCGCCAGGACCTTGGTGATGGCCGCGGTGGTGGTGGTCTTGCCATGGTCGACGTGACCGATGGTGCCGATGTTAACGTGCGGTTTGGTCCGCTCGAACTTCGCCTTCGCCACTGTGTGTCCTCCTGGACTGGTCTGTCCCCACCTCGAGGTGGGCACTGCTTTGTGTGGGATCTGATCTTACTCATCGTGCCGTGGGGGGCACGAACCGGCGGCCACCCGGAGGTTCGACCGTGCGCCGCCGGCATCGGCCCCGCCCTACCTCACGGCCGGGCGGGACCAGTACCGGTTACTCGCCGGTCGCCTTGGCGATGATCTCCTTGGACACACTCGCCGGAACCTCGGCGTAGTGGGAGAAGACCATCGAGTAGTTGGCCCGGCCCTGCGTCCGCGACCGGAGGTCGCCGACGTAGCCGAACATTTCGGACAGCGGCACGTTGGCCTTGACGACGCGGGCGCCGGAGCGCTCCTCCATCGCCTGGATCTGGCCGCGGCGGGAGTTGATGTCGCCGATGACGTCGCCCATGTAGTCCTCGGGCGTGATGACCTCGACCGCCATGAGCGGCTCGAGGATCACCGGCTGGCACTTGCGCGCGGCCTCCTTGAACGCCATCGAGCCCGCGACCTTGAACGCCATCTCCGAGGAGTCGACCTCGTGGTACGCGCCGTCGACCAGCGTCGCCTTGACGTTGACCATCGGGTACCCGGCCAGGACGCCGTACTGCATGGCGTCCTTGATGCCGTGGTCCACGGAGGGGATGTACTCCTTGGGCACCCGGCCACCGGTGACCTTGTCGGCGAACTCGTAGGTCTCGCCCTCCTCGACCTGCTCCTGGGGGAGCGGCTCGAGACGGATCTGGACCTTGGCGAACTGGCCCGAACCACCGGTCTGCTTCTTGTGGGTGTAGTCGTACTTCTCGACCGTGCCCTTGATGGTCTCGCGGTAGGCGACCTGCGGCTTGCCGACGTTGGCCTCGACCTTGAACTCACGCTTCATCCGGTCGACGAGGACGTCGAGGTGGAGCTCGCCCATGCCGCCGATGACCGTCTGACCGGTCTCGTCGTCCAGCCTGACGGAGAACGTCGGGTCCTCGCGCGCCAGCTTCTGGATGGCCGTGCCGAGCTTCTCCTGGTCGGCCTTGGTCTTGGGCTCGATCGAGACGTCGATGACCGGGGCCGGAAACGTCATCGACTCGAGGATGACCTGGTTCTGCAGGTCACACAGGGTGTCACCCGTGGTGGTGTCCTTGAGGCCGATGAACGCGTAGATGTGGCCGGCGACGGCCTCCTCGACGGGCATCTCCTTGTTGGCGTGCATCTGGAAGAGCTTGCCGACGCGCTCCTTCTTGCCCTTGGTGGCGTTCTGCACCTGCGTGCTCGGGTCGATGCGACCCGAGTAGACGCGGACGAAGGTGAGCTCACCGAAGAACGGGTGCACGGCGATCTTGAACGCCAGCGCCGCGAACGGCTCGTCCTTGGAGGGCTGACGGCTGACGACCTTCTCCTCGTCGCCCACGGCGTGACCGTGGATCGAGCCGACGTCGAGCGGGTTCGGCAGGTACGCGATGACGGCGTCGAGCAGGGGCTGGACGCCCTTGTTCTTGTACGCCGAACCACACAGCACCGGGTAGATCTCGGCGTTGACCGTCATCTTGCGGATCGCGGCCTGGATCTCGGCCTTCGTCAGCTCCTCGCCGCCGAAGTACTTCTCCATGAGGGCCTCGTCGCTCTCGGCGACGGCCTCGAGGAGCTTCTCCCGGTACTCGTCGGCCTTGTCCTTGAGATCCTCGGGGATCTCCTGGACCGTGGCCTCGGTGCCGATCGGCGTGACGCCGGGCCAGACGAGGGCCTTCATCTCGACGAGGTCGATGACCCCGTCGAACTCGTCCTCCGCGCCGATGGGCAGCTGCAGGACGAGCGGCTTCGCGCCGAGCCGGTCGATGATGGTCTGCACGGTGTAGTAGAAGTCCGCGCCCATCTTGTCCATCTTGTTGACGAAGCAGATGCGCGGGACGTCGTACTTCTCGGCCTGGCGCCAGACCTGCTCCGACTGGGGCTCCACGCCCTCCTTGCCGTCGAAGACCGCGACGGCGCCGTCGAGGACGCGCAGCGAGCGCTCGACCTCGACCGTGAAGTCGACGTGGCCCGGGGTGTCGATGATGTTGATCTGGTTGTCGGCCCAGAAACAGGTGACGGCGGCCGACGTGATGGTGATGCCGCGCTCCTTCTCCTGTTCCATCCAGTCGGTGGTCGAGGCGCCGTCGTGCGTCTCGCCGATCTTCCGGTTGACACCCGTGTAGAACAGGATGCGCTCGGTGACGGTCGTCTTACCGGCGTCGATGTGCGCCATGATGCCGATGTTGCGGACCTTGTTGAGGTCGGTCAGCACGTCCTGTGCCACGGATGGTCCCCGATCGTGAGTCTTAGGTGGCCCGGGCGGTCGTGTGGACCGTCCGAACCGGGTCTGTTGTCCTGGGCCGTGCCCCGCTTCACTCGCGCGGGAGCCGACCCTCGTTCAATGATGCCACCCTCGGGGCGGCCGGGGGGCCCCGGAGCGGTGACGCCCGGGGGGCGTCCCCCCGCTCCGGGGCCCGGCTGGATCACCAGCGGTAGTGCGCGAACGCCCGGTTGGCCTCGGCCATCTTGTGGGTGTCCTCGCGGCGCTTGACCGCGGCACCCAGACCGTTGGAGGCGTCGAGGATCTCGTTGGCGAGACGCTCGACCATGCTGTTCTCGCGGCGCTGCCGGGAGAAGGTCACCAGCCAGCGCATGGCCAGGGTCGTGGAACGCCCGGGGCGGACCTCGACGGGCACCTGGTAGGTGGCGCCACCGACGCGGCGGGAGCGGACCTCGAGGGCGGGCTTGACGTTGTCGAGCGCCTTCTTGAGGGTGAGGACCGGATCGGTACCGGTCTTCTCGCGGCAGATCTCCAGCGCGGAGTAGACGATGCGCTCGGCGGTCGTCTTCTTGCCGTCGAGGAGGATCTTGTTGACGAGCTGCGTGACCAGCGGCGAGCCGTAGACCGGATCGTTGATGAGCTGGCGCTTCGGGGCGGGACCCTTGCGAGGCATTACTTCTCCTTCTTGGCGCCGTAGCGGGAGCGGGCCTGCTTGCGGTCCTTCACGCCCTGCGTGTCGAGGGAGCCGCGGATGATCTTGTAACGGACACCCGGGAGGTCCTTCACACGACCACCACGGACGAGCACCATGGAGTGCTCCTGGAGGTTGTGGCCCTCACCGGGGATGTAGGCGGAGACCTCGATACCGCTGGTGAGGCGCACGCGGGCGACCTTACGCAGCGCGGAGTTCGGCTTCTTGGGGGTGGTGGTGTACACACGGGTGCACACGCCACGACGCTGCGGCGAGCCCTTGAGGGCAGCCGTCGCCGTCGAGGACTTCTTGTCCTGGCGGCCCTTGCGGACCAGCTGGTTGATGGTTGGCATGAACCGACTTTCTCTAGCTGGCGGCCTCCTCGGGGGCGACCACCGGTCACTGGGACGTTGCTCGTATCCGGACTCTCGCGCTCCCCGACGGGCGCACGGGCGACCACGTCAGCCGCTCTCGCTGGCCTACTGGGCACGATCCTCCAGCTCGCGTACTGCGAGCACGATGGTCAAGCCTAACCGCCCTCGTGAGGATCGGTCAAAACGCGGCCGGGGCGACGCCTCGGGCCGACGCCTGCGGGACCTGCGCGAGCACCAGGTCGAGGGTCTCGGCCCAGTATCGGATCACCTTCTCACGACGGGCCGAGTCGTCGGAGAGCACGTCCGCGAGCCCGAGCCCGCGGGCCAGGTCGAGGGTGGCCTGCAGGGGCCTGCGCACCCGCACGTCGCCGGGGTCGTGTCCGAGGGCGGCGGCGGCGATCACCAGGACCTCCCGGGACATGTGGTTCTCGAGCGGCAGCACGCGGTCGCGCAACGCCGGATCGCTGGCCGCCGCGGTCCAGACGTGCAGCGCCGCCTTGAAGATGTCGGAGGTGTAGTGCTGGACGATGAGTCGGACCACGGCGACCGTCCGCTCCGGGCCCGGGTCGGGCAGATCGAGTCCCACGTTCCGGACGTCCGCGAGCCGCTGTTCGATCATGTGCCCGAGGGCGGCGGTGATGAGGTCCTCACGGGTCGGGAAGTGGTGTTGCGCGGCGCCCCGTGAGACGCCGGCGGCGGCGGCCACCGCGCCCACGGTGGTCGCCGCCCAGCCCTGCGTGGCGAGGAGGTCGATCGAGGCACCCAGGAGGCGTTC
This sequence comes from Dietzia sp. CQ4, assembly GCF_014145125.1. NCBI lineage: Bacteria > Bacillati > Actinomycetota > Actinomycetes > Mycobacteriales > Dietziaceae > Dietzia > Dietzia sp. CQ4. The sequence continues at coordinate 5,390 of NZ_JAALDZ010000109.1, forward strand.
CCGCGTGAGGCGACTACGGTCCTGCTTGGGGGCCCGCTGCTCGGGTGCCGTCATTGCTCCTCCTGTTACCAGTCCTGCTCGTCGTAGATGATCACACCGCGGATGTTCTTGCCGTCGCGCATGTCCTGGTACCCCTGGTTGATCTCGTCGAGCCGGTACGTCCTGGTGACCAACTCGTCGAGCTTGAGGTTCCCGGCCCGGTACTGGTGCAGCAGGTGCGGGATCTGCTTGCGCGGGCCGGTGCCACCGAAGATCGCCCCCTGCAGGGTCTTCTGCTGCATGGCCAGGTCGAGGATGGAGATCTGCGCGTCGACGGCCATCATGTCCCCCAGCCCCACGACCACGCAGCGGCGCCCCTTGCCGGTGAGCATCAGCCCGGGCAGCAGGTCCTTCCCGTCCACCACTCCCATGGTGAGCAGGACCAGGTCCGCCATGCGCCCCCAGCTGAGCTCCCCCACCAGCGCCATGGCGTCGTCCATCGAGGCACACGTGTGTGTCGCCCCGAACTCCATCGCCTTCTCCCGCTTGAACTCCACCGGGTCCACGGCCACGATGACGCGCGCCCCCGCCGCGGCGGCGCCCTGGACGGAGTTGATCCCGATCCCGCCCACGCCGACCACCACCACGACGTCGCCCTCCTTGGCCTGGCCGATCTCGGTGGCCGAGCCCCACCCCGTGCAGACACCGCATCCGAGCAGGGCGGCCTTGTCCAGGGGGATGTCCTTCTCGATCTTGACGACCGAGGACTGGTGGACGGTGACGTGCGGCGCGAAGGTGCCCAGGACGCACATGGTCGCCACGGGCTCGCCGTCGGCGGTGTGCACCCGGTAGCCGTCGTCGCTGATGGCCCGGCCGCTCAGCAGCCCGGCGCCGTTGTCACAGAGGTTCTGCAGCCCCTCGGAACAGGGCGGGCAGGTGCCGCAGGCGGGGATGAACGCCAGGACGACGTGATCCCCCTCCTCGAGCCCGGTGACACCCTCTCCCACCTTGGTCACCACGCCCGCGCCCTCGTGGCCACCCATGATCGGATAGGTCTCGAACTGCAGGTCCCCCGTGAGCAGGTGCTCGTCCGAGTGGCACAGCCCCGAGGCGGCGAGTTTGACCTGCACCTCCCCCGCCTTGGGGTCGTCGATGTCGACGTCGACGATCTCCCAGGCGTCCTGCTTGGGTTCACGGATGATGGCTGCTCTGGTGCGCATGGCATTACCTCTCGGGTTGGACGCGGGCGATGTGGTGACGGTCACACATCAACGACATCGCATACGCTACGCGTCCGGCGTCGCCCAGGAGGGCGGTCGGCGCTCAAGAAATGCGGTCATCCCCTCGGCGACCTCGGCGGTGGTGAACAGGCGGGCGGTCACCCCGGCCAGGTCTTCTCCACGGGCGTCGAGATCGGCCAGCATCGGCGCCGCCAGCAGCGCCTTGTTCTCCGCCAGTCCCTGCGGTGAACAGGGCCGGAACGCGGCGACCAGCTCGTCGACGGCGGCGTCGACGTCGTCGACCGCCTCCGAGAGCAGGCCGATCCGACTCGCGTGCGCCGCGTCGAACTTCTCACCGGTCAGCAGGGCGCGTGCGAGGTCCCGTGAGTTGATCCGCGCCGCCAGCGGCACCGAGATCATGGCCGCCGCCAGACCGAGGCGGACCTCGGTGAGCGCGAACGTCGACGTCGGCCCGGCGAGGGCGAGGTCGCAGGCGGCCACCAGTCCCATACCGCCGGCGCGGACGTGGCCGTCCACGGCGGCGATCACGGGCTTGGGGTGCGAGATGATCGCCCGGAGCAGCCCGAGGAACACCCGGGTCCGCTCGGCGGCCTGCGCCTCCGGGCTGCTCTTGTCGGCCCCGGCCGCCGAGGCCTCGGAAAGGTCGGCGCCGGCGCAGAAGGTCCCGCCGGCGTGACCGAGGACCACCACGCGGGCACCGTCGTCCGCGGCCGCCCGGTCGAGCGCCGCGTGCAGCTGCTCGACCAGGGCGCTCGAGATGGCGTTGCGGTTGTGCTGCGAGTCGAGGGTCACGCGGGCGGCGCCCCCGGAGACCTCGTAGCGCACCAGCACCGGAACACCCACGGTCTGATCGTCCGCCGCGGCCACCTCAGTAGCTCCTCGGCAGCCCGAGCGAGTGCTGGGCCACGTAGTTGAGGATCATCTCCCGGCTGACCGGGGCGATGCGGGGCAGGCGCGATGCGGCGAGCATGCCGGCGAGGCCGTACTCCACCGACAGGCCGTTGCCGCCGAGGGTCTGGATGGCCTGGTCGACGGTGCGGGCGGAGACCTCTCCGGAGGCGTACTTGGCCATGTTGGCGGCCTCGCCGGCGAGGTCGTCCAGGCCGGCGTCGACGAGCGCGGCGGCCTTGCGCATCATCAGCCGGGCCAGCTCCAGCTCGATCTTGCACTGGGCGAGGGGGTGGGCGATCCCCTGGTGGGCGCCGATCGGGGTCTTCCACACGGTGCGCTCGTTCGCGTACTTCGTGGCCTTGTCCATCGCGTAGCGGGCGGAACCGATCGCCATCCCGGAGGCCATGATGCGCTCGGGGTTGAGGCCCGCGAAGAGCATGAGCAGCGCGGTGTCGCCGTCGCCGATCAGCGCGTCCGCGGGTAGCCGCACGTCGTCGAAGTACAGCTGGAACTGCCGCTCGGGCGTGCGCACCTCGGTGGGGATGTGGGTGCGCTCGAGTCCCGGGGCGTCGGTGGGCACCATGAACAGCGCCGGCTGGAGCTTGCCGCTCGCGGCGCCCTCGAGTCGGGCCACCACGAGGATCGCGTCGGCCTGGTCGACGCCCGAGATGTAGGTCTTCTGCCCGCTGAGCAGGAAGTCCGAGCCGTCCCGGCGTGCGGTGGTGGTGATGGCGTGGGAGTTGGACCCGGCGTCCGGCTCGGTGATGGCGAACGAGGTGATGATCTCGCCCGAGGCCAGGCCGGGCAGCCAGCGCTTCTTCTGCTCCTCGGTCCCGAAGCGGGAGATGATCGTGCCGTTGATGGCGGGCGAGACCACCATCATGAGCAGCCCGGCGCCCGCGGCGGAGAGCTCCTCCTCGACCATCGCGAGCTCGGTCATGCCGGCCCCGCCGCCGCCGTACTCCTCGGGCAGGTTCACCCCCAGCAGTCCGAGCCTGCCCGCCTCGGTCCACAGCTCGTCGGTGGTCTCGCCGGCGTCGGACTTCTCGCGCATGTACTCCATGCCGTATCGCGAGCCCAGGTCGAAGGCGACCTTGCGGAGTTGCTTCTGCTCCTCGGTGTCGACGACGGGGTTGGGGATCTGAGAGATGTCGGTCATCGTGGTCACTCCTGGGGGGTGGTGGTGTCGGTGCTGGCGGGATCGGTGCTGTCGGCGTCGGTGCTGTCGGGTTCCGCGACGACGGCGAGGATGGTGCCGGTCTCGACCTGGGTGCCGACCTCGACCGGCAGCTCGGTGACGATGCCCTCCACGGCGGCGGAGATGGTGTGTTCCATCTTCATGGCCTCCATCCACAGCAGCGGCTGGCCGGCGGTGACGGTGTCCCCGACGGAGACGGCCACCCGGATGACCGCACCCGGCATGGGGGCGAGCAGCGAACCCGCGGCGACCTCCGCGCCGGGATCGGAGTACCGGGGCGGTTCGATGAGCGGGACCGGTCCGAGTGGCGAGTCCACCTCCACGACGGTGTCGGAACCCACCACCTCGTACCGGGCCACGGAGAAGGTGTGGCGCACTCCCCTGACCTCGAGGTCCACCGAGTCGGGGCGGACCTGTCCGACGCGGACGACCTCGGCGAGATCGCCGTCCGCGTGGGCGCCGGAGCGGTCGCGGATGTACGCCACCTCCAGCTCGTCCTCCCCGAACCGGTAGGTCCGCCTCTGGAGCGTGCGGCCGACGTTGCGGAAGCCCGCCTGCGCCAGCGCCACCGGCCCGGCGGCGTGGTCGGCGGTCCCGGACACGATCGCGGCGGCCAGCGCGGAGATCGCCACGGCCTCGTCGTCGGCGAGCGGGGCGGCGAGCGCCTGCGCACCGTGATCGTCGAGGAACGCGGTCGACAGGTTGCCGGCGATGAACTCCGGGTGGCGCAGGACCCGGACCAGCTGGGCGCGGTTGGTCGTCAGGCCGTGGATCTTCGCCCGCGTCAGCGCGCCGGCGAGCGAGGCGCAGGCCTCGGAACGGGTACGGCCGTAGGAGATGACCTTGGCCAGCATCGGGTCGTAGTGCACGCCGATCACCGCGCCGTCCGCCCCGGGTTCGACACCGCTGTCCACCCGGATGCCCGGGCGGTGCGGGCCCTCGAAGGTCGAGCAGACGCCGGGGACGTCGAGCGCCCACAGGGTTCCGGAACCCGGCGTGTAGTCGCTCGCCGGGTCCTCGGCGTAGAGGCGGGCCTCGAACGACCAGCCGTGGGCGGCCGGGGGTGTGGTGGACGGCAGGGGGAGGCCCGCCGCCACGTCCAGCTGGAGCGCCACCAGGTCGAGTCCGGTCGTGGCCTCGGTGACCGGGTGCTCGACCTGGAGTCGGGTGTTCATCTCGAGGAAGAAGAACTCGCCGTCGTCGGTGGCCAGGAACTCGACCGTGCCGGCGCCGGTGTACCCGATCGCGGACGCGGCGTCGCGGGCCGCCGAGTACAACTTCTCCCGCATCCCCGGGGTCCGCTCGACCAGCGGGCTCGGGGCCTCCTCGATCACCTTCTGGTGGCGGCGTTGGATGGAGCACTCGCGCTCGCCCACCGCCCAGACGGTGCCGTGCGAATCCGCCATGATCTGGACCTCGATGTGACGGCCACGCTCGAGGTACCGCTCACAGAACACGGCGTCGTCGCCGAAGGCGGACCTGGCCTCACGCCGGGCGCCCGCGATCTCGTCGTGCAACGAGTCGAGGGTGCGGACCACGCGCATACCGCGTCCGCCACCACCGGCGGAGGCCTTGACCAGCACCGGGAGCATGTCCTCGGTGACGTCGGCGGGCTCGAGGTCGGCGAGCATGGGCACTCCGGCCTCGCCCATCATCTTCTTGGCCTCGATCTTGGAGCCCATGGCCTCGATGGCGGCCACCGGCGGGCCGACCCAGGTGAGCCCCGCGTCGATCACCTCGCGGGCGAACCCGGCGTTCTCGGACAGGAACCCGTACCCGGGGTGGATCGCGTCGGCTCCGGCGGCCCTGGCCGCGGCGATGACCAGGTCACCTCGCAGGTAGGTCTCCCCGGGGGTGTTGCCGGGGAGACGGACCGCGGCGTCGGCCTCGCGGGTGTGCGGGGCGCCCGAGTCGGCGTCCGAGTAGACCGCCACCGTGGTCATGCCCAGGGCGCGGGCGGTGCGGTGGACACGGCGGGCGATCTCCCCGCGGTTGGCGACCAGGACCGAGGTGATCGGGGCTGGGGTGGGTGAATTCTGCATGGGTGTGTTCCTCACATCCGGAAGACGCCGAAGCGGTCGGTTCCGGCGACTTCTCCGGAGTGGATCGCGGACAGGCTGAGACCCAGCACGGTCCGGGTGTCGCGGGGGTCGATGATGCCGTCGTCGTAGAGCATCCCGGACAGGAATGCCGGCAACGACTCCTTCTCGATCTGGTCGGCGATCATGGTCTTGAGACCGTCGATCGTCTCCTGGGTCATCTCCTCGCCCCGGGCGGACGAGGCGGCGGCGGCCACGGACGTGACCACGTCGGCGAGCTGCTGACCGCCCATGACGGCGGACTTGGCGCTCGGCCACGTGTAGAGGAACCGGGGGTCGAAGGCGCGGCCGCACATGCCGTAGTGGCCCGCGCCGTACGACGCGGCGGTGATGAGCGACAGGTGCGGGACCTCGGAATTGGAGACCGCGTTGATCATCATCGAGCCGTGCTTGATGATGCCGCCGCGCTCGTACTCCGAGCCCACCATGTATCCGGTGGTGTTGTGCATGAACACCAACGGGGTGTCGTAGCGGTTGGCCAGCTCGATGAACTGCGTGGCCTTCTGCGCCTCCGCACTGAACAGCACGCCGCGCGCGTTGGCGATGATGCCCACCGGGTAGCCGTGGATCTCGGCCCACCCGGTGACCAGGCTCGCCCCGTAGAGCGGTTTGAACTCGTCGAAGTCGGACCCGTCCACGATGCGTGCGATGATCTCGCGCGGGTCGAAGGGGATCTTGAGGTCCTCCGGGACGATGCCGAGGAGATCCTCGGCGCCGTAGAGCGGCTCGATGACCTCGGCGCGCGGGGCCCGACCGGACTTCGACCAGTTGAGCCGGCGGATGATGCCGCGCGTGATGCGTGCTGCATCGGCCTCGTCGAGGGCGTAGTGGTCGGCGAGGCCGGAGACGCGGGCGTGCATGTCCGCACCGCCGAGGGTCTCCTCGTCGGCGATCTCGCCGGTGGCGGCCTTGACCAGCGGGGGTCCGGCGAGGAACACCTTCGAGCGCTCCTCGATCATGACCACGTGGTCGCTCATCCCCGGGACGTACGCTCCGCCGGCGGTGGAGTTGCCGTAGACGACGGCGATGGTGGGGATGCCGGCCTTGGACAGGCGCGTGAGGTCGCGGAACAGCGCGCCTCCGGGGATGAACACCTCCTTCTGCGTGGGCAGGTCGGCGCCACCGGATTCGACGAGGCTGATCACCGGGAGCCGGTTCTTCATGGCCACGTCGTTGAGGCGGAGGATCTTGCGCAGCGTCCACGGGTTGGACGTACCGCCCTTGACCGTGGGGTCGTTCGCGATGACCAGGCACTCCACGCCCTCGACCACGCCGATCCCGGCCACCACGGAGGCGCCGGTCTGGAAGTCCGAGCCCCACGCGGCGAGAGCGCACAGCTCGAGGAAGGGCGACTCGCGGTCGAGGACCATGTCGATCCGTTCCCGGGCGGTGAACTTGCCGCGCTCGCGGTGGCGGGCGACCTTGCGCTCGCCGCCGCCGGCGAGCGCGGGTTCGAGATCGGCGGTGAGCTGGGTGAGTTTGTCCTCCATCGCGGCCTTGGCGGCACCGAACTCGGCGCTGGTGGTGTCGAGCGTGGAACGCAGGATGGTCATGCGGTGTACCCCAAACGTCGTCCGGCGAGGGTGGTGAGGATCTCGGTGGTGCCTCCGCCGATGCCCAGGAGGCGGACATCGCGGTACTGGCGGCTCACCTCGGACTCGGCCATGTAGCCGAGACCTCCGAAGAGCTGGAGTGCTTGGTTGGCGACCCACTCCGCGCACTCCACGGCGGTGTTCTTGGCAAAGCAGACCTCGGCGATCGCGTCGTGCCCCGCCGCGGCCAGGTCCACGCACCGGTGGGTGTAGGTGCGGGCGACGTCGATACGGCGGGCCATCTCGGTGACGGTGTTCTGCACGGCCTGCCGGGAGAGCAGGGGGCGGCCGAAGGTCTCACGTTCCCGCACCCAGTCCAGGGTGAGGTCGAGGCATCGCTGGGCGTGGGAGTACCCCTGGGCGGCCAGCGCCGCGCGTTCGCCCACGAAGCCGATGGCGATCTGGGCGAACCCGTCGTGCTCGGCGCCGACGAGGTTCTCCACCGGCACCCGGCAGTCGGTGAAGGTCAGCTCGGCGGTGTCCGAGGCACGCCAGCCCAGCTTCTCCAGCGGGGCGGAGCGGTGGAAACCGGGGGTGTCGGTGGGGATGACGAGCAGGCTGACGCCCGCCGCTCCCTTCAGGTCGTCACCGCCGGTGCGCACGGCGGTCACCACGAAGTCGGCGCGGGTACCGGAGGTGATGTACGTCTTGGCGCCGTTGACGACGTAGTGGTCGCCGTCCCGGCGGGCGGTGGTGGTGAGGCGTCCGACGTCGGAACCGCCGCCGGGTTCGGTGATGGCCAGGGAGCCGATCAACTCGCCGGCGAGCGTGGGCCTGACCCAGCGCTCGATCTGGTCGGGTCGGCCGGACTGGGCCAGGTGGGGGGTGGCGATCCCGCAGGTGAACAGCGAGGCGAACACGCCGCCGGCGACGCCGGCCTCGTGGAGTGCCTCGCAGACGATCAGGGAGTCACGCATGTCGCCACCCCCGCCCCCGACCTCCTCGGGGAACGAGACACCGAGCAGGCCCAGTCGGCCCGCCTTCGTGTGCAGCTCGCGGGGCAACGCGCCCGCGGCCTCCCACTCGTCCTGGTGGGGCAGGATCTCGCGCTCGGCGAAACGGGTCGTGGTCTCGCGCAGGGCGCGACTCTCCTCGGAATACCAGGGATCCCCCGGTACGTACGGCGGGATGGTCACGCGTTCTCCTCTGCGGGTGCCGGCTCGGCGGGTGCCGTGGCGGCGGGTACGGGGGCGGCGGGTACGGGGGCGGTGATGTCGTCGGGCACGTCGATGACGCGGGAGCGGAGCCACTCGGCGAGTCCCTTGGCCTGGGGGTCCCAGCGGTAGCCGTGGGCGACGCCCTTGCCGAGCAGTCCGTCGATGACGAAGTTCACGGCATTGATCCGGGGAAGTTCGTATCTCTCGACCGGGAGGTCGGCGGTCTCCGGGAGCAGGCGACGCAGCTCGTCGACGGTGAGGGTCTCGCGCATCCAGCGGTAGGCCGCCGCGTCTCCGGCCCACAGACCGATGTTGGCGGTCCCGCCCTTGTCTCCCGAGCGGGCGCCGAGCACGTCCCCCAGGGGCCTGCGCGTGGTGGACGCCGTCGACCGGGAGGACGGGGACAGCGACGCACCCTCGGCGTCGAGGCCGTCGGAGGCGTGACCGTCGCCCATCTCCTCCGTGTGTTCCGGAGGCGCGATGTCCACCCGGGTGCCGTCGGGGAGCACCGCGACGTGCGGCACCTTCTCCTGGTCGAGGTAGGCGGGGACGTACACGCCGTACGGGCCGCCGCGACCGGGGGGCGCGCTCGGCGTGGCACCCGGGTAGCTCGCCAGGATCATGGCCACCGCGGCGTCGGAGAACGCCCGGCCCACCACGTCGGAGTCCGGGTCCCAGGCGACGACGGTCAGCAGTGCGGTCGCCGCGGCCTGGGTGTCGGCGTCCGCGTGGTCCGTGCGGCTGAGGCGGAAGTCGATCTCCGCCGGACGGGTGGCGAGGCCGGCCAGGATCTGGCGCTCGACCAGTGCGGCCTTGTCCTCGATGTCCAGCCCGGTGAGCAGGAACGTGACCTCGTTGCGGAAGCCACCGAGGCACGTCACCGACACCTTGGTGGTGGTCGGGGCGGTCTCGCCGCGCACCCCGGAGATGCGGACGCGGTCGGGGCCCTCCTGCTCGAGGCGAGCGGTGTCCAGGCGGGTGACGACGTCGGGCCCGCCGTAGCGCGCCCCGGTGACCTCGTAGAGGAGTTGGGAGGTGACGGTCCCGACCGTCACCGCTCCCCCGGTCCCGGCGTGCTTGGTGATGACGGAGGTGCCGTCGGAGGCGATCTCGGCGATGGGGAAACCGGGGGTGACGGGGTCGGCGATCTCACCGCGGTTGAAGAAGGCGTAGTTGCCGCCCGTGGCCTGGGTCCCGCACTCGATCACGTGCCCCGCGACGGTGGCGCCGGCGAGGGCGTCGAGGTCCGTCCGGGTCCACCCGAAGTGGCTGATCGCCGGACCGACGATGACCGAGGCGTCGGTGACGCGACCGGTGACGACGATGTCGGCACCGGCGTCCAGACAGCGGGCGATCCCGAAGCCCCCGAGGTAGGCGTTGGCGGTGACCGGGAAGCCGGCATCGGCCGGGATGTCGAGTTCCGAGACCCGGTCGATCAGGTCGTCGCCCTCGACGTGCGCGACCCGCGGGGACAGCCCCAGCCGCGATCCGAGCTCGACGACCGCGCCGGCCAGGCCGGCGGGGTTGAGACCGCCCGCGTTCGCGACGATCCTGACGTTCTTCTCCAGCGCCAGCCCGAGACAGTCCTCGAGCTGCCGCAGGAAGGTCTTGGCGTACCCGAGGTCCGCGTTCTTCATCCGGTCGCGGCCCAGGATGAGCATGGTGAGTTCGGCGAGGTAGTCGCCGGTGAGGACGTCGAGTTCGCCCCCCTCGAGCATCTCGCGCATCGCGGAGATGCGGTCACCGTAGAAGCCGGACATGTTTCCCACGCGCAGCGGCGCGGCGAGGTTCCTCCCGGTCATGCCCGCGCCCCCTCCTCGCGGCCGCCGCCGGGTAGGCCCGCGAAGGCCTGGGCGATCCGCAGCCACTCCTCCGCGTCCTCGCCGACCGCCTCGAGGGCGGTGTCGGCGCGGTGGACGCGCTGGGTGACCAGCAGGCAGAAGTCGAGCACCGGTCCGGTGACTCGCTGCTCGGCGTCGGCCGGGCCGAACTCGAGGACGGTGCCGTCGGGCAGGGTGAGCGCGAGGTGGACCTCCGAGGACGGGGCCTCGAGTCCGTTCATCAGATACGCGAAGCCGCGGGTCTTGAACCCCAGACGGGCCACGTGGGGCAGCGCCGCGATGAAGGCCGGGTCGGAGTCGAGTGGGATCCCGACGGCGTCGGCGACGTCGATGCCGTGTGCCCAGGTCTCCATGATCCGGGCGGTCGTCATGGACTTCGGCCGCATCGGCGGTCCGAACCACGGGACCTGGTCGCCCGGATCGGCGGCCTTGAGCGCGTCCGCGAGTTCTCCCCGGGCCAGGCGCCACCGGGCGAGCACCTCGTCGCGGCCGGTGGCGGCGATCTCGGCGGCACCGGCGTCCACGAAACCGGTCGGATCGGCCATGGCCGTCTCCACCACACCCTGGAAGGCGTCCGGATCGGTGATGGCGGTGACCGAGACCTCGTCGGTCCAGGCCAGGTGCGCGATCTGCATGCCCACGTCCCAGCCCACGGCCGGGGTGTCCAGGTGCCAGACGTCGGGACCGGCGGTCTCGACGAGGTCGTCTAGTCGGGCGCTGAGCGCGGCCAGGACCGCGTGCGGGTCCTCCGTCGCCGAGGGCCGGATGTTCGTCTGCATGGCATCAGACTCCCACCGCGCCTCGAATAAAGCAAGCATGCTTGCTTGCTTTTTTGGCACGGCGTTCTCCCGGTGCGGACCGGGAGGATCACCTCACCCGCCGTCGCGCGGGGTCACACCGGGCACCCCAGGGTGTAGTTCCACTCGGTGCCGTTCCGGGGGGCGTCGACCTTCACCGTCATCGATGTCGACACACCGGGGGGCACGTCGATCCACACGTGCCAGTCTCCGTTGGTTCCCACGTAGCCCGGGGTGGTCCACAGCACGGTTCCGTCATAGGCCACCTCGACGAAGTCGGGCACGTAATAGGTCTCCAACCGCAGCAGTACCCGGCCGCCGCCGCTGCGGCCGATCTCATGCCTGTTGGTGAAGATGCCCTGGCGCCCGGAATTGGTGAAGGTGTTGCACGGCGTGACCGGAGCCAGGACCACCTGGGTCGCCGCGAGGACCCGATCCCACCCCACTTCACCACGCGAGGCCCTCTCCGCGAGGGTCATGATGTCCTGCGAACCCCCGGGGATCCCCTGCACCACCCGGAACACATCGAGGATCTCTCCACTGCGGATGTTCGCGATCAGTTCGTTGAGATTGGCCAGGGACCCGTTGTCCAGCCCTCCCCGGGCACCCGGGTTCATCCCCTCGATGATGGCCTCCAACTCCTGCACACTCCCGGCGGCGTCCCCGAGCTCGCTGCTGAGTTCGGCACTGGAGGGGGACCCGGTCTGGGCGGTGGCGACCGGCGCCCCGACCGCGGCCACAGCCGCGGCCAGCAGCGAGGTGGCGGCGACGACCGGGACTCTGGCGATGATCGAACGTGTCATGCGGACTCCTCGAAAGACGACCGCACGGGACGTGCGCCCGGCGGGCCCGGACGATGGACGGTCTCCACCGACGCTAGGCAGCCGAGGCGCAGGGGTCTGTCCTACGTTCGCTCCATTTCCGCCGGTCCGGGCCTCGCGACGAGCCTCACGGTCCGAACTCGAGGAGTTCGCCGGGGATCGACAGACGGACGGAGGCCAGGTCGGCCCCGAGCCCGCTGTCGAGCGGCACACCACGCGGGGGGCGCGCCACGAGGTTGACGGCGCGGAGGTTGGGCAGCAGGTAGCGGCGGGTCTCCATGCCCTCCAGCGCGGGCAGGAGTTCGCGGAAGCGGTCGATCGTGAGCTCTCCGGCCAGCCACGCGAACGCGGAGTCGTCCCAGGTCCAGACCGCGATGTTCACCCCTCGGCCGACCACGCCTCGACGCACGCTCGCGACGGAACCCAGCACGGACGTCACCGGCTCACCACCGGGCACGGACCCCCGCGACCACGGGGTGGGCAGCTCGCCGGGCCCGATGTCCGCGGTCTCCACCGGGACGGGCACCGCGACGCGTTCACCGCCCGGGAGGACGACGGTGTGTCCGGCGTCCGCCTGCGCCAGCGGGCGGGCGACCCGGCGGGGCCTCCCGGGTCCCCTGGTCATGGCCACCACCGCCACCACCGGTGGTGCGGGCTCACCCCGTGCGCCGCTGATCCGGACGCGATCGGTTCCCTCCTGGGCGAGTCGGACGGAGTCCAGTCGCAGCACCACGTCGGGGGCGGCGTACCGCGCCCCGGCCACCCCGTCGAGGAGCTGGTCGGTGACGGTGCCGACGGTGACGGACCCGAACGCCGAGGGGTGGCGGGTGACGACGGCGGACCCGTCGGCGGCGATCTCCGCGATCGGGTAGCCACCGGACACCGGGTCGGTGGTCCGGGTGACGTCGGTCGACGAGTCCACGACGCCCGTGGCGCCCGGACCGCCGGAGAGCACGTGCCCCACCGCCACGGACCCGGCCAGCGCGTCCAGTGCCGACGGGGTCCACCCGTGATGTGCTGCCGCCGCGCCCGTGACCAACGCCTCGCGGCTGACGCGGCCGGTGACGACGACGTGGGCTCCCGCGGCGAGGGCCCGCGCGATCCCGAACGCGCCGTGCCTGACGGTGGCGACGTCGGCCTCTCCGAGCCCGAGTTCGACGGCGCGGTCGGTCACGTCACCGGAGTCGACCGATGCCACCGACAGCTCGACCCCCGCGTCGGCCGCCATGGCACGCAGGGCCTCGGCGAGCCCACCCGGATCGAGGGCGCCCGCGTTGGTGACGATCCGCACGCCCCCGGTTCCGACGAGGTCGAGGCACTCCCCCAATTGCACGAGGAGCGCGCGCTCGTGACCCGGATCGCCCTGCGCGCGTTGCTCGGCGAGCTCCAACATGGCCTCGTCCGAGAGCATGTCGAGCGCGAGTACGTCCAGCGACGCGGCCGAGAGGAACTCGGCGGTCGCGGTGGCGCGGTCCGTCCGCGAGGCGGAGACGTTGCCGATACGCAGAGGTCTCTGGGTGCTCGTCATCGGTCCTGCGGCTCCTTGTCGGTCGGGTCGTTCGACCACCCCAGCATGCTCTCGCCCGGGACGAGGCGGGGGTGGAACGCGAACGCCTCCCCGAGCATAGGCGGAGCGCTCCCGTGGTCCGGGCGGGCCACGTCGCGGTCGAGGGGATACCGCGGCGCCGGCCGGCGGGGTACCGAGGCGCCGGCCGACGGGGTGCCGGGCGAGTCCGCCAGTCGTACCCGTGTCGCGGGGTCGCTACCGATAGACTCGCCTGATCAGACGCCCGACGTGTCCTCCAGGAGTGAGCCGTGCCCCCCAGGACCGCCCCGATTCCCGACCGCATCGACCAGGCCCGTGCCAACTGGGAACGTGAGGGATGGACCGATGCGGCCCAGGGCATGACCGTCGTGACGTCGGTCATGCGCGCGCACCAGATCCTGCTGGCCCGGGTGGAGGAGACGCTGCGACCGTGGAACCTGTCGTTCCCCCGGTACGAACTCCTCCGGTTGCTGGCCTTCTCCCGGTCCGGCTCGCTGCCCATCACCAAGGCATCCGAGCGACTGCAGGTGCACGTCACCAGCGTCACCAGCGCCATGAAGCGTCTGCTGGACGCCGGGCTGGTCGAGCGACGCCCACACCCGACCGACGGCCGGACGACCCTCGTCGAGATCACCGCCGAGGGCAGGCGCGTGGTCTCCGAGGCCACCGCCGCGCTCAACGCCGGCGTGTTCTCCGATCCCGGGATGGACCCGTCCGAGCAGTCGGCGCTGATCGAGGCCATCTCGTCGCTCCGGCAGACCGCCGGCGACTTCTGACGACCGGGGGCCCGACGCCCTCACGGTTCAGCACCGCGACCTGCACCACGCCCCGCCCCGCGACCTGCACCACGCCCCGCCCCGCGACCTGCACCACGCCCGGCCGCGGACAGCACCGCGCCCGGCCCCCTCTCGGGTGGGGCCGGGCGCGGCTGTTCTTGGGAGGATCCGTGTCGTGGGTCCTCGATGGGGGTCGTCAGACCAGGGTCACGGCATCTCGGTGGCGATGAGGCGGGAGTCGTCCGGCTCGGCATCGGCGTGGATGACGTTCTTGCTCGACTCGGTCATGAGGAAGATGCAGACCATCGACATGACGGACAGCGCCGAGAGCATCAGACCGACACCGAAGGTGTTGCCGGCCCCGATCATCGCGGCCGCGGCCAGCGGCGGCAGCGCGCCACCGAGGATGCCGGCGAGGTTGTAGCCGAGCCCGGCGCCGGTGTAGCGGTAGCGGGCCTGGAACAGCTCGGGCAGCAGTGCACCGGCCGGTCCGTAGGCGATACCGAAGATGATCAGCGTGACGAACAGCACCAGACCGAAGGCGAAGGTCGACCCGGTGTCGAGGATCGGGAAGACGAACAGCGTCCACGGGATGGCCAGTCCGACCGAGGTGCCGATGACCTTCCTCCGGCCGATCTTGTCCGAGTACATCGCCGACAGCGCGATGGCGGCACCGAAGATCAGCGCGGCGATCATGCCCATGCCCAGGACGAACGGGCGGGAGTGCCCGAGGGTGGCGGTGGCGTAGTTCGTGAGGAACGAGGTGCCCATGTAGAAGAGCGAGAACAGCGAGGTGAGCGCACCACCCGCGATGAGGATCTCTTTCCACTGGTACCGCAGCGCATCGGCGAACGGCAGCGTCCTGGGGGCCGTGACCCTGTTCGCGGCCTTGTCGGCAGCCGCGGTCTCGGCGGCTTCCTTGGCCTCCCTCGCCTGGGTCTGACGGAAGACCGGGGTCTCCTCGACCGTGAGACGGATCCACAGGCCGACCAGCACGAGGACGGCGGAGAGCAGGAACGGGATACGCCAGCCGTACTGCATGAAGGGGCTGTCGAGGTCTGCACCGCCACCGGCGACGAGCGAGAAGACGAGGAACGTCCCCGAGGAGAGGAAGAACGCGAAGGCCACGCCCAGCTGCGGCCACATGGCCATCATGCCGCGCTTGCCCTCGGGGGCGTACTCGGCCGTGAGCAGCGTGGCTCCGGCCCATTCGCCGCCGACCGCGAAGCCCTGGAAGAAGCGGCACACCACCAGCAGGGTCGGTGCCCAGATGCCGATGCCGCCCTCGAAGACGCCGAACGCCCCCGTGTTGTACCCGGGCAGCAGACCGATGAAGACGGTCGCCACGCCCATGATGATGAGGGTCCAGACGAGCGTGTTCTTGCGACCGATCCGGTCACCGAAGTGGCCGAAGATCGCCGCACCGACGGGCCGGGCGAAGAAGGCCACGGCGAAGGTCGCGAACGAGGACAGCGTCGCCGTCGCGGGGTTCTGGTCGGGGAAGAACAGGGCCGGGAAGACCAGCGCGGCGGCGGTGCCGTAGATGAAGAAGTCGTACCACTCGATCGTGGTACCGATCGAGGACGCGGCGGCGACCTTCTTCAGCGAGGTCTTCTGCTTGACCGGCGGAAGATTCGGGGACAGCGGTGCCGCGTCCCCCGGCGGGGTGTTTCCGGACTGCGTCAAGACAACTCCAGTCGTGTCAGGTTCGCCGGGTATCTGACCTCCGGCGAGGCGGGTGATCGCCGACGCATAGGCGTCGATTGAGCCGAACAGTATGTGATGACCACCACACCCGATACACCCGAAAGTATGTGGACGTGACCCGGCCCACAGCTCACCGGACAGATTCGACCTGATTCCCTGCCCGTCGAGCACCCCTACGGTGCCGGGCGAACAGCGCGCCCGAGCCACAGGAAGGCACCGATCCCGACCACCGGGCGCCGGACGCCGGTGAGGGCCTGGCCTCATGCGTCGGCGGACCACAGGCGTCGGCGAGCCGAATTCCCGCGCTCACACCGCCTGCACGACCACAGCCGTTCCGAGGGGCCGGGCTCCCGGTCTGTCCGGGGGAGGCGATCAGGCGCGCCGATCGGACGAGCAGACTCCTCGACACGGTCGGACGCATCTCCGACACGCCGTCGCGAGGCGTTCATCCCGCACGGCGGCGCCGGGGGCCGCACCGGCCACCGGTGCCCCGGAGAGAGGATCGCGGTGACCGCCTTGTCCGCGGCCGTCGCGGCGCTGTGCAGGCCGGAGGTACGGATCAGCGACGATCCCGACGAACTGACGTTGCCGTGGACCACGATGCTCACGCGCCCGGCGACCGGGGTCAAAGTCCGCTGTGGCCGACCCTCAGGGCTCTGAGGGTCGGCCGGGACGGATCCGAGCACGACGGATCGGCAGGACTGATCAGGGCCGGACCGATCAGGGCCGGACCGATCAGGGCAGGACTGATCAGGGCAGGACGCCGAGGAGCCGGGCGCGGGCCACGGACTCCATCCGTGACCGTGTGCCCAGCTTGGTACCGATGTTGCGCAGGTACGCCTTGATCGTCTCCGGTGACAGGGACAGTCGGGCGCCGACCTCGGCGTTGGAGCATCCGAGAGCGACCTGTGCGAGGACATCGATCTCCCGGGGGGACAGGACCGTCGGCGCCGGGCCCGGGTCCCGGCCCACGTCCGGAGTCCGGCCCACCCCCGCCAGCGCGGAACCCGCGGCCAGGAGCCTCTCGCGGAGATCCGGATCGCCGAGCTCGGCGGCGATGGCTCGCAACTCGCCGTGGAGGACACGAAGACGTTCCCTGTCGGAGGATTCCAGCCCGAAGTTCTGCTCGGCCGCGGCGTGGTCGGCCATCCGCAGTCGTCGATCGACCTCGTCGTGGACCTTGAACTCCGAGGCCAGGTCCGCGGCGACGGTGGTGAACGTCCGGGTGACCTGGTCGCCGAGCTGGGTGGCGACGCGGGCCGATCCGTAGAGGATCGTCCGCGCCACGCCCGAGACGATCACGGGGACGGAGATGATCGCCCGCAAGCCCTCGCGGTCCACCGCGTCGGCGTAGTCGCGGGTGATCCTCGAGCACTCCTCGTAGTCGCGCACCGTCGCCGGTCGTCCGGAGGCCATCACGTGACCACCGAGCCCACGGCCCCTGGCCACGGCCAGCCCCTGCATGGAGTCGGTGCGGACCCCGATGAAGCGGTTCAGTCTGGCGGTCTCACCGGTGACGTCGCCGGCGAAGACGACGGGCACACCGGAATCACGGCGGGCCCGGCGCAGGGCCCCTAGTACAGCGTCTGAATCCTTGGGTCGGAGGGTGGACATGGTGTTCTCCCGAGAGTGGAGGTGTTCAGCTCCGCGAGGAATCGCGGATGCTGGTGATGATGGCGCTGAAGTCCTTGCCACCGTTGTCCTGCGCGAACTCGTCGTACAGGGCAGCCGCTGCCGCGCCGAGCGGAGCGACCGTACCAGTGCTCTCCAGGGCCGCGAGCGCCAGCCCGAGATCCTTGTTCATGAGAGCGGTGGCGAAGCCGGGCGTGAAGTCGTTGTTGGCGGGAGAGGTGGGGACCGGACCGGGGACCGGGCAGTTGGTGTGCAGCGCCCAGCTGTTGCCGGTGGCCCCGGTGACCACGTCGAACAGGGCCTGGTGATCGAGACCCAGCCCCTCGGCGAGCACGAACGCCTCGGCGATCGCGATCTGCTGCACGGCCAGCACCATGTTGTTGCAGACCTTGGCGGCCTGGCCGGCCCCGGCTCCGCCGCAGTGGATGACCTTGCCCGCCATCGGCTCGAGCACGGGCTGCGCGGCCGCGAAGGCCTCGTCCTCCCCGCCGACCATGAACGCCAGGGTGCCGGCGGTCGCGCCCTTGACGCCGCCGGAGACGGGCGCGTCGACCTGGAGCATCCCGGCGTCCACGGCCTTGGCGTGGACCGCACGGGCGTCGTCGACCGAGATGGTGGAGGAGTCGATGAACAGGGTCCCCTCCCCCGCCTCGCCCAGGACGTCGTCGTAGGTCGAGGTCACCAGCGCACCGTTGGGCAGCATCGTGATCACGACGCCGGCTCCCCGGACCGCCTCGGCGGGCGAGTCGCACACGGTGATCCCGGCGGTCCGGGCCGCGTCCTGCGCCGCGGCGACCGGGTCGAATCCTCTGACGTCGAGTCCGGCGCCGACCAGGTTGGCGGCCATGGGTCCACCCATGTTGCCCAGCCCGAGAAACGCCACAGTCTGCGATCGGTTGTCCATGTCCTACGCTCCCAGTCCGCGCGCGGCGACGGCCCGGCCGACGACGACGCGCATGATCTCGTTCGTCCCCTCCAGGATGCGGTGCACCCGGAGATCTCGCACGATCTTCTCTATTCCGTACTCGGCCAGGTACCCGTACCCGCCGAAGAGCTGCAACGCCCGGTCCGCGATGTCGAAGCAGCGGTCGGTGACGAAGAGCTTCGCCATGGCGCACTGCTCCACGTGATCCGGCTCCTTGGCGTCCAGGGCCGCGGCGGCGCGCCACAGCATGAGCCGGCTCGCCTCCAACTCGGTCGCCATCTCCGCGAGGGTGAAGCGGATCGTCGGCTCGTCGATCAACGCGCCGCCGAACGCCTCACGGTCCCGCACGTGGGCGACGGCCCGCGTGTACGCGTCCTGGGCGCCGCCCAGGGAGCAGGCGGCGATGTTGATGCGCCCGCCGTTGAGCCCCCGCATCGCGATGGTGAACCCGAGGCCCTCGCCGCCGGTGTCCGCGCCACCGATGAGGTTCGCCGCCGGGACCCGCACACCCTCCATGATCACCTGCGCGGTGGGCTGGGCGTTCCAGCCCATCTTCTGCTCGTCCGGACCGAAGCTCAGGCCCTCGGAGTCCGCCGGGACCAGGAAGGCCGAGATCCCCTTGGGGCCGGCCTCCCCGGTGCGGGCCATCACCACGTAGACGTCCGACTGCCCGCCACCGGAGATGAACTGCTTGGTGCCGGTGAGGACGTACTCCGCGGTCTCGCCCTCGCCCTCCTTCACCGCCTTCGTCCGCAGCGCCGCCGCGTCCGACCCGGCGCCCGGCTCCGTCAGGCAGTAGCTCGCGAACAGCTCCAGCGACGCCAGCCGCGGGATCCACTCGTGGCGCTGCTCCTCGGTGCCGAACTCGTCGACCATCCACACGCACATGTTGTGGATGGACAGGTACGCGGCCACCGACGGGCATCCCCGGGCGAGCTGCTCGAAGATGCGGACACCGTCCAGCCGCCGCATCCCGCTGCCCCCGACGTCCTCCGAGACGTAGATGGCGCCCATCCCCATCTCGGCGGCCTCGCGGAGGACGTCCTTGGGGAAGTGGTGCGTCGCGTCCCACTCCTGCGCTTTGGGCGCGATCCGCTTGACCGAGAAGTCGCGGGCGGTGTCGACGATGACCTTGTCGTCGTCATCAAGGGTGAACATGGGTGTTCCTCTCATACGGTGCCCGGTTCGTACGGTGTGCGGCAGGTGAACTGCGCGGCGGGTGAGCTGCGCGGCGGATCCGGTTCGCGGTCAGTCCATCGTGGGGATGACGAACTCGGCACCGTCCTTGATGCCGGAGGGCCAGCGCTGGGTGACCGTCTTGACCTTGGAGTAGAACTTGATCGACTCCGGGCCGTGCTGGTTGAGGTCGCCGAATCCGGACTTCTTCCAGCCTCCGAAGGTGTGGTACGCGATCGGCACGGGGATCGGCACGTTGACGCCGACCATGCCCACCTGGACGTTGGACACGAACTCGCGGGCGGCGTCGCCGTCGCGGGTGAAGATGGCCACGCCGTTGCCGTACTCGTGCTCGTTGGGCAGGCGCAGGGCCTCCTCGTAGTCCTTGGCGTGGACCACCACGAGGACGGGGCCGAAGATCTCGTCGGTGTAGACGCTCATGTCCGGGGTGACCTTGTCCATGAGCGTGGGCCCGACGTAGTAGCCCCCGGAGATGTCCTCGCCGTTGAACTCGTCCGTGTAGGCACCCACGCTGCGGCCGTCGATGAGGATCTCCGCACCGGCCTTCTCGCCCTGGTCGATGTAGTCCAGCACCCGGGCCTTGGACTCGGGGGTGACCAGCGGGCCGTAGTCGGACTTCGGGTCGTGGCTGTGGCCCACCCGCAGCTCCTTGACCTTGGGCACCAGCTTCTCGAGCAGGGCCTCGGCGGTGCCCTCGCCCACGGGGACGGCCACCGAGATGGCCATGCAGCGCTCACCGGCGGAGCCGAAACCGGCGCCGACCAGGGCATCGGCGGCCTGCTCGAGATCCGCGTCCGGCATGATGATCATGTGGTTCTTGGCGCCGCCGAAGCACTGCGCACGCTTGCCGGTGCGGGCCGCGTTCTCGTAGATGTACTGCGCGATGGGCGTGGAGCCGACGAAGCCCACGGCCTGGATGGTCTCGCTGTTGAGGATCGCGTCGACCGCCTCCTTGTCACCGTGGACGACCTGGAAGATGCCGTCGGGCAGACCGGCCTCGGTGAACAGCTCGGCCAGGCGCACCGGGACGGAGGGGTCGCGCTCGGAGGGCTTGAGCACGAAGGCGTTGCCGCACGCGATGGCCGGGCCCGCCTTCCACAGGGGGATCATGGCCGGGAAGTTGAACGGGGTGATCCCCGCGACCACGCCGAGCGGCTGGCGCATGGAGTAGACGTCGACGCCCGTGCCGGCGTTCTCGGTGAACTCGCCCTTGAGCAGGTGCGGGATGCCGATCGCGAACTCGATCACCTCGAGGCCTCGCTGGATGTCGCCCTTCGCGTCCGGGGTGGTCTTGCCGTGCTCGATCGCCAGCAGTTCCGCGAGCTCGTCCATGTTCTGGTTGATCAGGTCGACGAACCGCATGAGCACGCGGGCGCGCTTCTGCGGGTTCTGGGCCGCCCACGCCTTCTGCGCCTCGGCGGCCTTGGCGATCACGTCGTCGACCTCCGCCGTCGACGCCAGCGGGACCACGGCCTGCGCCTTGCCCGTGCTGGGGTTCAACACCTCGTGGGTGCGGCCGCCCGTGGCGGCGACCCTGGTGCCGTTGATGTAGTGCTCGATCTGCCTGAGATCCGACATGGACATCCCTTCGTCGTGAGGCCGCGGTCCGGAGATGTCCGCGCGCCACTGCTCCCGTGATGACCATCACTCTATACTTGCATCTCCTAGTAATCCAGGGCCCGGCCCCGCGGCCGCCCCCGACCCTCCCCTTTCGGGTGTACCGCCGGCCGCCCGGCCGCCCATATTGTGAGCTGACTCACTTCCCGTGCCCGTTTTCACCCGTGCCCGCTGTCAGGAGACTTCATGGCCCCGCTCGCCACCGACGCCACCACCCGATTCCGCGCCGCCCGCGACTTCCTGCAGGCCAACGCGGAGGACTACGAGGCCGCCCGGGCCGGCTTCGCGTGGCCGGAGCTCGACGAGTGGAACTGGGCACTCAACTGGTTCGACGTCGAGGCCGAGGGGAACACCGATCCCGCGTTGTGGATCGTCGAGGAGCACGACGGCGGCGGCGCACCGACCGAGGCGAAGTACTCCTTCGACGAGATGCGGATCCGCTCGGACCGCACCGCCAACTGGCTGCGCGAGGCCGGGGTCGGGCCCGGCGACCGGATCCTGCTCATGCTGGCCAACCAGGTGGAGCTGTGGGACGTCATGCTCGCGGTGATCAAGCTCGGCGCCGTGGTCATCCCCGCCACCACCCTGCTCGCCGAGGGCGACCTGCGCGACCGCATCGCCCGCGGCGGCATCAAGCACGTGATCGCCCGCTCCGAGCTGGCCGAGCGCTTCGCCGCCATCTCCGGCGACTATCAGCGTTTCGCGGTGGGCGGCGCCCCCGACGGCTGGACCGACCTCGCCGGTGCGATGGACGCCTCCCCCGACTTCGAGCCCACCCACACCACCCACGCCGACGACACGCTGCTGCTCTACTTCACCTCCGGGACCACCAGCAAGCCCAAGCTCGTCGAGCACACCCACGCCTCGTACCCGGCGGGCCACCTGTCGACCATGTACTGGATCGGTCTCCAGCCGGGCGACGTCCACCTCAACGTGTCCTCGCCCGGATGGGCCAAGCACGCGTGGTCCAACGTGTTCACGCCGTGGATCGCCGGGTCGTGCGTGTTCATCTACAACTACTCCCGCTTCGACGCCACGGCGATGATGCGCGAGATGGACCGCTGCGGGGTGTCCAGCCTGTGCTGCCCGCCCACCGTGTGGCGGATGCTCATCCAGGCCGACCTGACGCAGCTGCAGGTGCCGCCCCGGCTGGCGGTGGGTGCCGGCGAGCCCTTGAACCCGGAGGTGATCGGGCGCGTCCGCGACGCGTGGGGGGTGACCATCCGCGACGGCTTCGGCCAGACCGAGACCACCGTGCAGATCGCCAACACCCCGGGCCAGCCCATCAAGGACGGGTCCATGGGCCGCCCGTGCCCCGGATTCGACGTCGTCCTGGTCGACCCCGCCACCGGACAGGAGGTCCCGGGAGAGGGCGCCGAGGGCGAGATCTGCCTGCGCCTGGACCCCCGCCCGCTCGGCCTGATGGTCGGATATCACGGAGACAAGGACCGGACCGACGCCGCGTACGCGGACGGTTTCTACCACACCGGTGACGTCGGCTCGCGGGACTCCGAGGGCTACATCACCTACGTGGGCCGGACGGACGACGTGTTCAAGTCCTCCGACTACCGGATCTCGCCGTTCGAGCTGGAGTCCGTCCTGTTGGAGCACCCGGCGGTGGCCGAGGCGGCGGTCGTCCTGTCCCCGGATCCCGTGCGACTGAGCGTCCCCAAGGCGTTCGTCGTCCTGGCCGGCGGCTGGGAGCCGACCGAGGAGACCGCCCGCCAGATCTTCGACTACTCCCGCTCCCACCTGGCCGGCTACAAGCGGGTGCGCCGTCTCCAGTTCACCGACCTGCCCAAGACCATCTCCGGCAAGATCCGCCGCGTCGAGCTGCGCAACGGCGAGAGCGAGAACGGCCCGTCGGTGGACTTCCCCGGCGAGTTCCGGGAGGAGTCGCTGCGCTGACGGTGGGTTCCCGGCCCGTGGGGGCGCGGCTGCGGCCCGTGCAGGCCGGGCCGTGTCGGCGCAGGCCGGGCCGTGGCCCGTGCTGGCACCTCGACGAGTGGTCACGACTGCAGGAGAACCCGCTACCTGACCTGGGAAAACGTGAGCGGGTGTGACCTCTCGGCGCGGTGGGATGACCCCGCGCGTCTCGAGCGACTCCCGGTGACGCTCAGGCCCGGACCAGTCCGTCTATCTCCTCAGGGGTCCACGGCGGACTGTCGTGGAAATCTCGGTAGGCCAGGATCTGCGCCTCCGGGGTGGGGAATCTCCCGATGAACCCGCCCGACCCGGCGAACACCCCGCCGGTGATCCCGGCAGCCAGATCGGAGACGAGATAGGTGTAGAGCGGCGCGACGTACTCCGGCCCGGCCGGGTCCAGTGCACCGGCCACACTGAGCTCGTCGAGCATCCCCCTGCGGCCCAGCTCGCGGATCTGGTCCTCGTAGTCCTCCCCGCTCGACAGCCTGGTCCGGGCGCCCGGGCACACCACGTTCGCCCGCACCCCGTGCTCGGCGAGCTCGGCCGCGATCGCCATGGTCAGCGAGGTGACCGCGCCCTTGCCGGCCGGGTAGCCCGTACCTCCGTAGTCGCCTTTCCAGGCGAACGACGACGTGGTGACGATCGCGCCCGAGCCGGTGGAGACGAAGTGCGGTGCGAACACGCGACACGCCGCGAAGGTCGTCCCGAGGTGGGCGTCCATGAGCGCACCGAACTCTGCGTGACTCACGGTGAGGATCGAGGACCCCGCGGGCTCGGGAACCCCTGCGCACGTGATCAGGCCGGAGACCGTCGACCCCCCGCGGATCGCCTCCTCGAGCAGCGACTCCGCCACCGTGGGCTCGTGTGCCGACCCGGCGACCCCGGAGATCCGGCCGTCGGACCGTGCGGCGAGCTCGGCGACCCGGTGCCGCAGCGCCGCCTCGTCGCGCCCGTTGAGCACCACGTCGGCGCCGCGG
>NZ_JAALDZ010000010.1:0-5365 GCF_014145125.1 Dietzia sp. CQ4
TGAAGTTGTGTTCGGCGGTGACCTACTCTCCCACACCCTCACGAGTGCAGTACCATCGGCGCTGGCAGGCTTAGCTTCCGGGTTCGGAATGGGACCGGGCGTTTCCCTGCCGCTATGGCCGCCGTAACTCTGTGAAACAAGGCCCGACCCGCGATCGAGACCGCGGATGGGTGTGTTGTTTCAGATACTGCACAGTGGACGCGTAACAAATTCTTTGGCTTGTTTGTGTGTAAGCCCTCGGCCGATTAGTACCGGTCACCTCCACGCATTGCTGCGCTTCCAGTTCCGGCCTATCAACCCCATGGTCTGTGGGGGGCCTTAACCACGCAAGGTGGTGAGAAACCTCATCTTGGAACAGGCTTCCCGCTTAGATGCTTTCAGCGGTTATCCCTTCCGAACGTAGCTAACCAGCGATGCTCCTGGTGGAACAACTGGCACACCAGAGGTTCGTCCGTCCCGGTCCTCTCGTACTAGGGACAGCTTTCCTCAAGTTTCTTACGCGCGCGGCGGATAGAGACCGAACTGTCTCACGACGTTCTAAACCCAGCTCGCGTGCCGCTTTAATGGGCGAACAGCCCAACCCTTGGGACCTACTCCAGCCCCAGGATGCGACGAGCCGACATCGAGGTGCCAAACCATCCCGTCGATATGGACTCTTGGGGAAGATCAGCCTGTTATCCCCGGGGTACCTTTTATCCGTTGAGCGACACCGCTTCCACTTGCCGGTGCCGGATCACTAGTCCCGACTTTCGTCCCTGCTCGACGTGTCAGTCTCACAGTCAAGCTCCCTTGTGCACTTGCACTCAACACCTGATTGCCATCCAGGCTGAGGGAACCTTTGGGCGCCTCCGTTACTCTTTAGGAGGCAACCGCCCCAGTTAAACTACCCACCAGGCACTGTCCCTAACCCAGATCATGGGCCGAGGTTAGACGTCCAATACGATCAGAGTGGTATTTCAACAACGACTCCACACACACTGGCGTGCATGCTTCACAGTCTCCCACCTATCCTACACAAACCGAATCGAACGCCAATACCAAGCTATAGTAAAGGTCCCGGGGTCTTTTCGTCCTGCCGCGCGTAACGAGCATCTTTACTCGTAGTGCAATTTCGCCGAGTCTGTGGTCGAGACAGCAGAGAAGTCGTTACGCCATTCGTGCAGGTCGGAACTTACCCGACAAGGAATTTCGCTACCTTAGGATGGTTATAGTTACCACCGCCGTTTACTGGGGCTTAAATTCTCAGCTTCGCCTTGCGGCTAACCGGTCCTCTTAACCTTCCAGCACCGGGCAGGCGTCAGTCCGTATACATCGACTTACGTCTTCGCACGGACCTGTGTTTTTA
Organism: Dietzia sp. CQ4; assembly: GCF_014145125.1. Classification (NCBI taxonomy): domain Bacteria; kingdom Bacillati; phylum Actinomycetota; class Actinomycetes; order Mycobacteriales; family Dietziaceae; genus Dietzia; species Dietzia sp. CQ4. The sequence continues at coordinate 1,346 of NZ_JAALDZ010000010.1, forward strand.
GTAAACAGTCGCTTCTCTCTGGTCTCTGCGACCACACCCAGCTCCCACCGTGAAGATGTTCACCGGGCATGGCCCCCCTTCTCCCGAAGTTACGGGGGTATTTTGCCGAGTTCCTTAACCACAGTTCTCTCGATCGCCTTGGTATTCTCTACCTGATCACCTGTGTCGGTTTGGGGTACGGGCCGTGTATGAACTCACTAGAGGCTTTTCTCGGCAGCATAGGATCACTGAATTCCCCACAACGGGTATGCATCAAGTCTCAGCCTTAATGTGACACGGATTTGCCTATGTCACGGCCTACACTCTTACACCAGTACAACCACTGACTGGCCCAGCTACCTTCCTGCGTCACCCCATCGCTTGGCTACTACCAGATCAGGTCCCGCGCATCCAGACCACGTCATCCCGAAGGATGCTCTAGGCCATTCAGGGCGGTTAGTATCACTGATTCACCATGGGCGCGCACACACGGGTACGGGAATATCAACCCGTTGTCCATCGACTACGCCTGTCGGCCTCGCCTTAGGTCCCGACTCACCCTGGGCAGATTAGCTTGACCCAGGAACCCTTGATCATTCGGCGGACGAGTTTCTCACTCGTCATTCGCTACTCATGCCTGCATTCTCACTCGTGTGGCCTCCACGCCTGGATCACTCCGACGCTTCTATGGCCACACGACGCTCCCCTACCCACCCACACACCTGCCCGGAGGAGGTTATTGTGTGAGTGCCGCGGCTTCGGCGGTGTACTTGAGCCCCGCTAAATTGTCGGCGCAGGACCACTTGACCAGTGAGCTATTACGCACTCTTTCAAGGGTGGCTGCTTCTAAGCCAACCTCCTGGCTGTCTCAGCGATCCCACATCCTTTTCCACTTAGTACACGCTTAGGGGCCTTAGCCGGCGATCTGGGCTGTTTCCCTCTCGACTATGAAGCTTATCCCCCACAGTCTCACTGCCGCACTCTCACACCTCGGCATTCGGAGTTTGGCTGACGTCAGTAACCTTGTAGGGCCCATCGGCCATCCAGTAGCTCTACCTCCGAGGTGAAACATGCGACGCTGCACCTAAATGCATTTCGGGGAGAACCAGCTATCACGGAGTTTGATTGGCCTTTCACCCCTACCCACAACTCATCCCCTCAGTTTTCAACCTAAGTGGGTTCGCGCCTCCACGACGTCTTACCGTCGCTTCACACTGGCCATGGGTAGATCACTCCGCTTCGGGTCTAGAGCATGCCACTATACTCGCCCTATTAGGACTCGCTTTCGCTACGGCTTCCCCACACGGGTTAACCTCGCGACATACCACTAACTCGCAGGCTCATTCTTCAAAAGGCACGCCATCAGCCCGAAAGCCTCTGACGGATTGTAAGCACACGGTTTCAGGTACTATTTCACTCCCCTCCCGGGGTACTTTTCACCATTCCCTCACGGTACTAATCCGCTATCGGTCACCAAGGAGTATTTAGGCTTACCGGGTGGTCCCGGCAGATTCACAGCAGATTTCACGGGCCCGCTGCTACTTGGGAACACAAATCGCCCAGCCACAAAGTTTTCAGGTACGGGACTCTCACCCTCTACGGCCGACCCTTCCAAGTCGTTCCCCTAACCCGCGGACTATCAAGCGCCTGATCCGGCAGAACCAGGACATCATGCCCCACAACACCACACACGCAACCCCTGCCGGGTATCACACGCATGCGGTTTAGCCTCTTCCGCGTTCGCTCGCCGCTACTGACGGAATCACTGTTGTTTTCTCTTCCTGCGGGTACTGAGATGTTTCACTTCCCCGCGTTCCCTCCACACACCCTATGTATTCAGATGTGGGTAACACGCCATCACGCGCGCTGGGTTCCCCCATTCGGACACCCTCGGATCACAGCTCGGTTGGCAGCTCCCCGAGGCTTATCGCAGCCTCCTACGTCCTTCATCGGCTCTTGGTGCCAAGGCATCCACCGTGTGCTCTTACACACTTACATTCACAAACAATTAAAGATGCTCGCGTCCACTGTGCAGTTCTCAAACAACACACACCAACCCCACCCACACCCCCAGCCAACCGGCCAAAAGAGCATCTCGGGAATCAGTGCCATCAGAAACAACCCACACCCCCAACAACCAGGGATGCTCACGGTGCTGTCTCAGACACCCAACAGTGTGTTTTGTCCGAACCACGCTCCCCCCGGCAACCAGCCCTGAGCCGGCGCCGAAGATCAAGGCGAGTCCTACGCAATAGTGTTCCACCCAATGAGCCACCCAGCGCACCACGAACGGGCACGAACCAGGCGCTAACTCTGACCCCACCAACAGGCGAGGTGAGTGCTCCTTAGAAAGGAGGTGATCCAGCCGCACCTTCCGGTACGGCTACCTTGTTACGACTTCGTCCCAATCGCCGATCCCACCTTCGACGGCTCCCTCCACAAGGGTTAGGCCACCGGCTTCGGGTGTTACCGACTTTCATGACGTGACGGGCGGTGTGTACAAGGCCCGGGAACGTATTCACCGCAGCAATGCTGATCTGCGATTACTAGCGACTCCGACTTCATGGGGTCGAGTTGCAGACCCCAATCCGAACTGAGACTAGCTTTAAGGGATTCGCTCCACCTCGCGGTCTCGCAGCCCTCTGTACTAGCCATTGTAGCATGTGTGAAGCCCTAGACATAAGGGGCATGATGATTTGACGTCATCCCCACCTTCCTCCGAGTTGACCCCGGCAGTCTCTCACGAGTCCCCACCATAACGTGCTGGCAACATGAGACAGGGGTTGCGCTCGTTGCGGGACTTAACCCAACATCTCACGACACGAGCTGACGACAACCATGCACCACCTGTATACAAGCCACAAGGGAAACGACATCTCTGCCGTCGTCCTGTATATGTCAAGCCTAGGTAAGGTTCTTCGCGTTGCATCGAATTAATCCACATGCTCCGCCGCTTGTGCGGGCCCCCGTCAATTCCTTTGAGTTTTAGCCTTGCGGCCGTACTCCCCAGGCGGGGCGCTTAATGCGTTAGCTACGGCACGGAATCCGTGGAAGGACCCCACACCTAGCGCCCACCGTTTACGGCATGGACTACCAGGGTATCTAATCCTGTTTGCTCCCCATGCTTTCGCTCCTCAGCGTCAGTTACTACCCAGAGACCCGCCTTCGCCACCGGTGTTCCTCCTGATATCTGCGCATTTCACCGCTACACCAGGAATTCCAGTCTCCCCTGTAGTACTCAAGTCTGCCCGTATCGCCTGCACGCCCCCAGTTGAGCTGGAGGATTTCACAGACGACGTGACAAACCGCCTACGAGCTCTTTACGCCCAGTAATTCCGGACAACGCTTGCACCCTACGTATTACCGCGGCTGCTGGCACGTAGTTGGCCGGTGCTTCTTCTGCAGGTACCGTCACTTTCGCTTCGTCCCTACTGAAAGGAGTTTACAATCCGAAGACCGTCATCCCCCACGCGGCGTCGCTGCATCAGGCTTTCGCCCATTGTGCAATATTCCCCACTGCTGCCTCCCGTAGGAGTCTGGGCCGTGTCTCAGTCCCAGTGTGGCCGATCACCCTCTCAGGCCGGCTACCCGTCGTCGCCTTGGTAGGCCATTACCCCACCAACAAGCTGATAGGCCGCGGACTCATCCTGCACCGAAAAACTTTCCAACCCCCACCATGCGGCAGGAGCTCATATCCGGTATTAGACCCGGTTTCCCAGGCTTATCCCGAAGTGCAGGGCAGATTACCCACGTGTTACTCACCCGTTCGCCACTCGTGTACCCCCGAAAGGGCCTTACCGTTCGACTTGCATGTGTTAAGCACGCCGCCAGCGTTCGTCCTGAGCCAGGATCAAACTCTCCATAAAAGCTTCTCAGCACTACAAAAAGCACAATCCAAGCAAAAAACAAACCAAACAAACTGGCTGTTCAAAAAACGCGACCCCCACGACAGGGATGTGAAAGGGTCGCAACCAAACAAAAAATTTGGCACTATCACAAACAAAACACACTGTTGAGTTCTCAAACAACACCACCACACCG
>NZ_JAALDZ010000110.1:0-4672 GCF_014145125.1 Dietzia sp. CQ4
GGCGGCCCCGACCGTCGCGGCTCCCGCCGGGCCCTCGGCGACCACGGCGGCCAGCGGGCCGTCGGCGATGCGTCTGACCAGCTCCTCGTGGTCGATGCGCCCGGCCGCGGCCACCACGACGTCACCCGCACGGAGGACCCTGCGGTGGAACGATCGCAGCGTCTGCGAGTCCAGGGCCACCACCGACTCCTCGGTCCCGATGATCGGGCGGGCCAGCGGGTCATCACCCAACACCGCTCCGGTGGCGAGTTCGCAGGCGAGGTCCTCCGGGTCGTCGGCCCGGCCCGCGAGCTCGTCGAGCACCACGTCCCGCTCGATCTCCACGTCCTCCGGGTCACACGACCCGCGTGCCACCACGTCCACCAGTACGTCCACGGCCGTCGCCAGGCCCTCCGCCGGGACGTGGACGTGGTAGCAGGTGTGCTCCCGGCCCGTGTAGGCGTTGAGGTCACCCCCGAGGAGATCGATCCGCTCGGACAGTTCGAGTCCCGAGGCCGTGGCGGTCCGCTTGAACAGGACGTGCTCGAGGAAGTGCGCGGCACCGTGTTCCTCGGGGGCCTCGTCGGCGGAACCCGCTGCGATCCACACCCCGACCGCCGCGGTGTGGCACCACGGCAGGTTCTCGGTGACCACCCGGAGCCCGGGGATCGATCTGTCCACCCTGATCGTCGGATCCACGGCGACCCTCCCTTCCAGCGATACGAGGCACGCACCCCGCGCTCCGGGGTGCGTGCCTCGTGAGGTGCCGGGGTGCGCGTTCCCGCCCCGGCGGTGTATCAGTTGTCGTCGCCCTCGGCGTCGGCAGGCGATGCCGCCGCGGCGGACTCGTCGCCGACGGGCACGAGGCTGATCTTGCCGCGGTTGTCGATGTCCGCGATCTCGACCTGCATCTTGTCGCCCACGTTCACCACGTCCTCGACCTTGCCGACCCGCTTGCCCTGGCCCAGCTTGGAGATGTGCACCAGGCCGTCGCGGCCGGGCAGCAGCGAGAGGAAGGCGCCGAACGGGGCGGTCTTGACGACCGTGCCGAGGAACCGCTCGCCGACCTTGGGCAGCTGCGGGTTGGCGATGGCGTTGATCTTGTCGATCGCGGCCTGCGCGGACTCGCCGTCCGTGGCCCCGATGTACACGGTGCCGTCGTCCTCGATCGAGACGGAGGCGCCGGTCTCCTCGGTGATCGAGTTGATCATCTTGCCCTTGGGCCCGATGACCTCACCGATCTTGTCGACCGGGACCTTGATCGCGATGATGCGGGGCGCGAACGGGCTGAGCTCGTCCGGCTCGTCGATCGCCTCGGCCATCACGTCGAGGATGGTCAGCCGGGCCTCGCGGGCCTGGGTGAGCGCGCCGGCCAGGACCTCGGACGGGATGCCGTCGAGCTTGGTGTCGAGCTGCAGCGCGGTGACGAACATGCCCGTGCCGGCGACCTTGAAGTCCATGTCGCCGAACGCGTCCTCGGCACCGAGGATGTCGGTGAGGGCCACGTAGCGGGTCTCACCGTCGACCTCGTCGGAGACCAGGCCCATCGCGATACCCGCGACGGGGGCCTTGAGCGGCACACCGGCGTTGAGCAGCGACAGGGTGGAGGCGCAGACGGACCCCATCGAGGTGGAGCCGTTGGAGCTGAGCGCCTCGGAGACCTGCCGGATCGCGTACGGGAACTCCTCGACGCTCGGCAGGACCGGCATGAGCGCACGCTCGGCGAGCGCCCCGTGGCCGATCTCACGACGCTTGGGCGACCCCACGCGACCGGTCTCGCCGGTGGAGTACGGCGGGAAGTTGTAGTGGTGCATGTAGCGCTTGCTGGTCTCCGGACCGAGCGAGTCGATCTGCTGGGCCATCTTGACCATGTCGAGCGTGGTGACCCCGAGGATCTGGGTCTCCCCCCGCTCGAACAGGGCGGAACCGTGGGCCCGTGGGATGACCTCGACCTCGGCGGACAACGCGCGGATGTCCCTGATGCCGCGGCCGTCGATGCGGAAGTGGTCCGTGAGGATCCGCTTCCGGACGATCTTCTTGGTGAGCGACTTGAACGCGGCACCCAGTTCCCCGACGCGACCCTCGAACCGCTCCGAGAGCGAGTCGAGCACCTCGGCCTTGAGCTGGTCGGTCGCCCCGTCGCGCTCCTGCTTGTCCGCGATCGACATGATCTCACCGAGCTTGGCCTCGGCCACCTCGGAGACCGCGGTGAACGCGTCGTCCTGGTAGGGCGGGAAGAGCGGGAACTCCCGGGCCTCGGACGGGGCCGCGGTGGCCAGTGCCTGCTGCGCGGCGCACAGCTCGGAGATGAACGGCTTGGCCGCCTCGAGTCCCTGCGCCACGACGTCCTCGGTGGGCGCCTGCGCGCCACCCGCGATCTTCTCGATGACGGTGTCGGTGGCCTCGGCCTCGACCATCATGATGGCGACGTCGGCGGTGTCACCGGAGCCCACGACGCGACCGGCCACGACCATGTCGAAGACCGCCTCGGAGAGCTGCTCGACGGTGGGGAAGGCGACCCACTGCCCCTCGGGGCGGGCGGCGGTGGGGATGAGCGCGATCCGCACGCCTCCGACCGGACCCGAGAACGGGAGGCCGGACAGCTGCGTGGAGGCGGACGCGGCGTTGATCGCCACGACGTCGTAGAGGTCCTTGGGGTCCAGGCTCATGATGGTCACCACGACCTGGACCTCGTTGCGGACCCCGTCCGCGAAGGTGGGGCGCAGCGGACGGTCGATGAGGCGACACGTGAGGATGGCGTCGGTACTCGGCCGACCCTCGCGGCGGAAGAACGAGCCCGGGATGCGACCCGCGGCGTACATCCGCTCCTCGACGTCCACCGTCAGGGGGAAGAAGTCGAAGTGCTCCTTGGGGTGCTTGCCCGCCGTGGTGGCGGACAGCATCATGGTGTCGTCGTCGAGGTACGCGACGACGGCCCCGGCGGCCTGCTTGGCAAGGCGTCCGGTCTCGAATCGCACCTCGCGGCGACCGAAGTCGCCGTTGTCGATGGTCGCGACGGTCTCGAAGACACCGTCTTCGACCTCGACGGCCGTGATCTCTGGCATGTGTAGTCCTGTCCTGTCGGTGACTGGGGGCCTCACGGCGGAGACGTCTCCGCCGGGCCCGCCGGGTCACACGTCAGGGAATCCCGGTTCGACTTCGGTCTTCGATCGAAGCGGCCGGAACCGGCGCCCCGTCCCGGGGCACCCGCGGTTCCGGCAGCCACTACCGAGGACCGTCAATCGGACCTGTCGACACCCGGTACGTGCGCACCGGCCGTGATCAGGCTACCAGGGACAACACCCCGGGTCACCGGGGGACGCGCGGACACCGCCCCCGTACAGCACTGTTCCCCGCCCTCTTCGAGGACGGGGAACAGCGGGCGTGCGGGCGGGGTCCGCTCAGCGACGCAGACCGAGGCGCTCGATCAGCGAGCGGTAGCGCGCGATGTCGACCTTGGCGATGTACTTGAGGAGACGACGACGACGGCCGACCATCAGGAGCAGACCGCGGCGGGAGTGGTGGTCGTGCTGGTGGCTCTTGAGGTGCTCGGTCAGCTGGCTGATCCGCTTGGTGAGCAGCGCGACCTGGGCCTCGGGCGAACCGGTGTCGGTCTCGTGGATCCCGTACTCGGCCAGTACGGCCTTCTTCTCTTCGGTGGTCATCGCCATGGGTGTCTCCTGGTTGTTCCAGTCCGCGAAAATGAATGACCCCGCCGCCGCGGACCGCAGGAGGGCCGACAGGAGACGTTACCAGTGGAGGGCACCGGCGCCCCAATCGATGATCAGCGGCGGTCGGCGCCGGCGTCGAGAACGGCCCTGGTCCTGGCGACGTCCCGGTCCATGGCCACGAGGAGCTCGTCGACCGAGGAGAACTTCTCCATGTCACGGACGTGGTCGACGAAGTCGACGGCCGCCACCCGCCCGTAGAGGTCCGCCGACTCGTCCAGGACGAACGCCTCGACGCTGCGCGCCGCGTCGCCGAACGTCGGATTGGTCCCCACGGAGATCGCGGCCGGGTAGCGCCGACCGGGCTGGATCGACCCGTCTACCTCGTGATCGTCGAGGAGGGTGAACCACCCCGCGTAGACGCCGTCGACGGGCACTGCCGTGTATTCCGGCAGATCCAGGTTGGCCGTCGGGTACCCGAGGTCGCGTCCACCACGTCCGGCTCCGTGCACGACGATCCCGGACACGCGATGGGGACGGCCGAGGATCGCGGCCGCACCGGCGACGTCGGACTCCGCGAGCAGACGCCGGATCCGGGAGGAGGACACCGGCTCCCCCCCGGATTCCAGCAGATCCATCACCCGGACGTCGATGCCCCGCTCGGCACCCAGCTCGCGCAGCGTCTCCGGGGTACCCGCCGCGCGTCGGCCGAACGAGAAGTTGCTGCCCACGGTGACGGAGCGGCTCCGCAGCCCCCGCACCAGCACGCGGTCGACGAACTCGTCGGGTTCCCACGAGGCCATGTCGGTGTCGAAGGGCAGGGCGAAGACGGCATGGACCCCGAGGTCGCTGGCCAGTTCGGCGCGTCGCTCCAGGGGGGTGAGCACGAGCGGATGCGTACCGGGTCTGATCACCTCGACGGGGTGCGGGTCGAACGTCACCAGCACCGGGCTCGCCCCCGACTCGCGTCCGGTACCCACCGCGTGCTCCACCAGACCCCGGTGACCTCGATGGAGTCCGTCGAA
>NZ_JAALDZ010000111.1:0-11562 GCF_014145125.1 Dietzia sp. CQ4
GAGGCGTCGGCCGAGGCGCTCGCGGACCGGCTGGCCGAATGGCTCGGGCCTGAGGTCGACGCCCTCGCGCGCGGCGGGAAGCTGGCGGGACGAGGCATCGGCCCCGCGCTGCGGCGACTGCTCCCGTGGCCGGAGGCGGCCCGGTTCGACGATCTGGTGCCCGACCGCCTGCAGGTGCCCAGCTCGTCGTCATACCGCGTGGACTACCCGGAACCCGGATCCGACGCCGCACCGGTGCTGGCGGTCAAGCTGCAGGAGTGCTTCGGGTGGACCGCCTCACCCCGGATCTGCGACGGGCGGGTCCCCGTGACCGTCCATCTGCTCTCCCCCGCCGGACGGCCACTCGCCGTGACCCGCGACCTGGAGTTCTTCTGGCGCGAGGCCTATCCCGGTGTACGGGCGGAGATGCGGGGCCGCTATCCCCGGCACCCGTGGCCGGAGGACCCGATGGGCGCCGAACCCACTCGTCGGACCAACCGTCGACATTGAGGATCCCGTTACCATAACGAACCGCCCTGCCGCAATGCTCCGGAGCGGCCCGCCTCCTACGATGTGAGCAACCGCACCCGCGTCCGTCGACCCCGCCCGGAGCGTGATCGCCATGCCCGCGTACACCCCACCCGCACCCCACCGGGTCCCCCTCCCGACCAGGACCCCCGCACGGACCAAGCGGATCCCGCGCGTCCGGAACCGGATCGGGGCGCTCGTGACGTCCGCCGGTCTGGCGCTGGCGCTACTCAGCCTCTACCTGCCGTGGCTGGCCACGGGCGCGGACGAGCGGATCTCGGCCCTGGGGATCACCGAGCTCATCGACGTCCGCAGCGTCGCACCGGTGTTGTTCGTCGGACTACTTGTCCTGGCCCTGCTCGTGGCCGTCACCGCGCTCACCCGCCTGGGGTCGTTCGCCGTCGCGGCGGCGGTGGTGGCGATCGGGGTCCTGGCGGGACACCTCGCCTTCGTCTGGACCCTGATCCTGTCCACGGGGTCGACGGAGCCGGCACTCTCGGGCCTGCCCGCGAACGCCACGGTGACCTCCGGGCCCTATGTGGCCGCGTTCGGGTTCGTGATGGTGTCGGCGGGGTCGGCCTGGGCCGCCCGGTCCGCTCGCTATCCGGTCGATCCCGTGACGTGACGGGCGGGCCCGGTCCGGCGGTCACAGTCCGCCACCGCACCGTCCGGCCGGAACGCACCGTTGTGGCAGAACCCGGACACCCCGCCTATTATGTGACTTACCTCACTTCACAGGTTCCGGTCCGATTAAGGGCACCCGCCATGGCCGCACAGACAACGCCCGTCACCCGCACCTCGCCGTCGTCGGCGAGCACCCCGACCGGCGGCAAGATCATCCCGCACCTGCGAAACCGCGTCGGCGGCCTGATCGCCGTAGTGGGGCTGGCGCTCGCCCTGCTCAGTCTGTACCTCCCCTGGTTGAGCACCGGGACCGGCGGAGGGATCAGCGCGCTCGACCTCACCGAGATCCTGGACCTGCGCGCGATGGCGCCCCTGAACTTCCTGGGGCTTCTCGTGCTGTCGGTCCTGGTGGCGGTCACGCTGTTCACCCGGTTGGGATTCTTCGCGGCCGCCAACGCGGTACTCGCGTCCCTCGTGTTGATCGCCCACCTCATCTTCGTCTGGGTCCTGTTCAACTCGACCGACACCTCGGATCCGATGCTGGCGGGCCTGCCGGACGGCACCTCGGTCACCTACGGTCCGTTCGTCGCGGCGATCGGATTCATCCTCGTGATCATCGGATCGGCGTTGGCGGCCAAGTCCGCCGAGTACCTTCTCCCAGACCGCGCCGAGGCCCGCATGTTCACCGGCTCGTGAGGCGTCAGAACACCACCACGGTGTCCCCGACCTGCAGCCTCTCGAAATAAGTCGCCGCGGCGGGCCGGTCCATCCGGATACACCCGTGCGACTCGTAGGCCGGATCGCCCTCGTGGAAGGCGATCCCTCCCACGAAGTACACCGAGTACGGCATCGGGGCGTCGTCGAACAGACGGCTGACCTCGTGGCGCACCTTCCGGGTGACCTGGAACGTCCCGCGAGGGGTCTCCCAACCGACCCTTCCGTGCGACATCCGTACCGGCCCGTAGCTCAGCCGCTCCCCCGACTGCAGCCAGGTCCGGTTCCCGTCGAGGTCGACGCACGCGGCGGCCGTACGCGGACACGGGCTCTGCGGGGTGGGGTCCGGCGGCGGCGGGGGCGCGGCCGGAGGGGGCACGAACCCGGGCGGAGGAGTGATCCCCGCCGACTCCAGCCAGCCGCCGGCGGCGGTGCGCAGGTCCGCGTCCGCCTGTACGGATCCCGCCAGGGCCTGATCGAGCACCTGCTGGGCCTCCGGCGGTAGCGACACCTGGGCCGAGGCGGCGGAGGTGCTGGTCCCTGCGACCAGCAACGCCGCCACCGCGCCGACCAACACTCGTGAGGGGATTCTTCTCATGCCGTGATTATGTCCGGGGCACGTCACCCGGACGGGCGACTCGCTGTCACGGTCCGGTCTCGACCCGGGCGCTCGACCGGCGCGAGGTCTACCGTCTGGACCATGAGCGAGTCACCGCTTCCCCTCCCCCGGCTCTCCGCGCCGGCGTCCCGCGCCCTCGCCGCGGCCGGGATCACCGACCTCCGCCAGTTGGACGGAACGCCCGAGAGGGACGTTCTGGCGCTGCACGGGGTCGGCCCCTCCCAGCTCGGCGTGCTGCGCGACGCACTGTCCGCGGCGGGGCTGTCCCTCGCCGATCCGCTCTCGCGGCCCCGCGCCACCGGCCGCAACGACAACACGGCGTTTCTCGAGACACCGGGCTCCCCACGGCAGTGGATCGAGGGGTTGCCCACCGCCCGGCGGGTGGAGGACGGCCTGCGCCTGCTCGAGCTCTTCGGCGAGGTCACCGGCGAACCACCGTCCATGTGGGGCCCGTCGATCGTGGGCTACGGCACGCACCACTACGTGTACGACAGCGGTCGTGAGGGCGACACCCTCCGGGTGGGCTTCAGTCCCCGCGCCTCCGCCATCAGCCTCTACGGACTGCTCGGGGCCCCGGGAGCCGACGCGTTGCTCGCGACGCTGGGGCCGCACAGGACCGGCACGGGGTGCCTCTACGTGACGACCCTGGCCCGGATCCGGGAACCCGTGCTCCGCGAACTCGTGGCGGCGGCGTGGGCGCAGCCGGACTGACGCAGCCGGAGCGTCGCCGGTGACGGTCGCGTCAGTCCCGCGGTAGCGGCTTGACCATCGGGAACAGGATCGTCTCCCTGATGCCCAGCCCGGTGAGCGCCATGAGCAGACGATCGATCCCCATACCCAACCCGGTGGTGGGCGGCATCCCCTGCTCCATCGCGGCCAGGAAGTCCTCGTCCAACACCATCGCCTCGTCGTCACCGGCCGCGGCGAGCCGCGCCTGGTCCTCGAACCGGCGACGCTGGATCACCGGGTCGACGAGCTCCGAGTAGCCGGTCGCCAGCTCGAACCCACGGACGTAGAGGTCCCACTTCTCGGTGACCCCCCGATCCGTGCGGTGATCGCGGGTCAGAGGGGAGGTCTCCACCGGGAAATCGCGGACGAACACCGGCCCCTCGAGCTGGTCACCGCACAGGTGCTCCCACAGCTCCTCGACCAGCTTGCCGTGCAGCCAGCCCCTGCCCGAGGGCACCTCGAGCCCGACCTCGCCGGCCAGTTCCGTGAGTTCCTCGACCGTCGAGTCGACCGTGACGGTGTCCTCGTCGGTGTTCCCCACCACCTCGGGGTGCTGCGCGCGCAGGGCCTCGTTGAGCGAGGGGTACATACGCATCTCACGCCACTGCCCGCCCAGGTCGTACTCCGTGCCGTCGGCGAGGGTGACGGTGGTGGTGCCGAACACCTCGCGCGCGACCTCCTGGATGACCTCACGGATCATCGTGGCGGACGTGTCGTAGTCCCCGTAGGCCTGGTAGGTCTCGAGCATCGCGAACTCGGGGCTGTGTGAGGAGTCCACACCCTCGTTCCGGAAGTTGCGGTTGATCTCGAAGACCCGCTCGATGCCGCCCACCACGCATCGCTTGAGGTAGAGCTCGGGGGCGATGCGCAGGTACAGGTCCAGGTCCAGGGCGTTGGAGTGCGTGACGAACGGCCGGGCGGCGGCGCCGCCGTGCAACGTCTGCAGCATCGGCGTCTCCACCTCGAGGAACCCCCGCCTGTCGAGGGCGTCCCGCAGGGCCCGGACGACCTTGATGCGGGTGACCGCGTTGCGCCGGGCCGTGTCGCGCATGATGAGGTCGGTGTAGCGCTGACGGACGCGCGTGTCCTCGCTCAGTTCCTTGTGCGCCACCGGCAACGGACGCAGCGACTTGGCCGCCAGCACCCACGAGTCGGCCATGACGGACAGCTCGCCGCGCCTGGACCGCACCACGCGGCCGGTCACCGAGACGTGGTCACCGAGGTCCACGTCCTGCTTCCACGCCTCGAGCCGCTCCTCGCCCACGTTGGCCAACGAGAGCATCGCCTGCAACTGCGGGGCGAACGAGTCGGGCCCGCCCTCGGTCGCCGGGACCGACAGGTCGGCGTCCGGGCTCACGCCGTCCTGGAGTCGGACGAAGCAGAGCTTGCCCGTGTTGCGGACGAACAGCACGCGGCCCGCGACGGAGACCCGGACGTCGGTCTCCTCCCCGGGCTCGAGGGCGACGAAGCGCGGATCCGAGGCGATCTCGACGAGCCCGTGCGTGCGGGGGACCTCGACCGGATAGGCGTCGACGCCGGAATCGAGGATGCGCTGCCGCTTGTCGCGACGGATACGCAGCTGCTCGGGGGTGTCGTCGGCGGGCTCGGTCGCGGCGGGGGTCGAGTCGGTCACGACTCCCGAGGATAGTCGTCCCTATGCGGCGGGGCCGAACCCGTCACCGCGCACGTGGTCGAGGACGTGGAGGTCGAACCGGTCCGACAGCTGCTCGATGGCGGCCGCCGCCCGGACACTGTTGCCGTGCTCGTCCAGGCGCGGCGAGTAGGCCGCGATCCCGAACTTACCGGGAACCACCGCGAACAGACACCCCGACACCCCGCTCTTCGCGGGCAGTCCGACCTGGTAGACCCAGTCGCCCGCCGCGTCGTACATGCCGCAGGTGAACATCACGCTGTTGGCGTAGCGGACCGCCTTGCGCCCGAGGATCCGCTCGTCGCTGCCGGGCTTCAGACCGCCGTTCGCGAACATGGCGGCCATGTGGGCGAGTTCCCGGACGTCCACGCGGACCGCGCACTGGCGTCCGTACCCCGCCACCACCTCGTGGGGGTCGTCCGCGAGGGTGCCCTCCTCGGCGAGGAGGTGCGCGAGCGCCTGGTTGCGGTGTGCGCTCTTGGCCTCGATGTCGGCGATCTCCTCGTCGACCTCCACGTCACGGCCGACGAGGCGGGAGAGCAGTGCGCGGATGTGCTCGAAGCGCGAGACCTCGTCGTCGTCGGTGTCCCCGACGAGCGCGTGGGCGGCCAACGCCCCGGCGTTGACCAGACCGTTGGGTGCCCGGCCGGTCCCGGCCTCGAGGGAGATCTCGTTGAAGGCGTCCCCGGAGGGTTCGACCCCGATCCGCTTGGCCACCTCGTCCACGCCCTTCTGGTCCAGGGCCAGGGCGTACACGAAGGGCTTGGAGGCGGATTGGAGATCGAAGCGGATGTCGTCGTCCCCCGCCGAGGTCACGGTGCCCTCGAGGTCGCACACCGCCATCGCCAGGGCGTCGGGGTTCGGGTGTTCGTAGTCGCCGAGGTGCGGGACCAGTTCGCCCGAGGAGTCGTCACGGACCTCGTCGAGGATGCCCTGGAGAAGGTCTGCCGAGATGTGGTCCGTCATGGACGCGACCGTACCGGGGCCGGTGCCCGCGCGCCCCCGGTCGGGCGTGGTGCCGCGCTCAGTGCGCCGAGATCGCGGATCGCTCGCGCAGCAGGTGCTCGGCGTCCGAGAGCAGGCCGAGCGCCCCCGCCGCCCGCAGTGCGTCGTGCCCCCCGTCCACCGCCCGGACCCCTCGCACACCACGGGAGTGCAGTTCCAGGGCGAACAGCTCGGCGTCGAGGCCGTCGTCACTGACGAGGAGCACCTCGCGCCCCTCGTCCACGGCGGCGAGGGGTGCCGCCGAACGGGGATCGAGCAGCTCGACGACGGGGCGGGCCTCGACCGCGACCGCCCCGGCCAGCACACCCTGCCGCTCGCGCTGGACCCGTGAGCGGATGTCCACGACGAGCGCCCCCGCCTCGACGGTGGTGCGGTAGTCCGCCACGTCCAGCGTGAGGGCGGCGGGGTCGGTGAGGGTGACGGCGAGAGAGGTCATCTGGTGCTCCTGGTCAGGCGGGTCCCGGTCGGTCCGTTCGAGGGTGCTGCTGCCGGTCGGGGACACCAGTGCTGCGCACGTGCGGAGCCCGCCGGACCGGCCGAGGGCATTCGTCGTGCGTGCATGGCCCCAATAATAGACAGACCGGTCTATCTACGACAAGAGCGGATTCCTTCGGCCCGCTGACCACACCCGACAGCACACCCGCTGGCGCCCGAACATTAGTTGATGCATCATGTAGTCAGACCGAAGGAGCATCATGACCACCGCACGCACGCGTCAGCCCGCCGTCTTCATCGGCCACGGCGTCCCCCTCAACGCGCTCGAGGTCAACCAGTGGACCCGCGAATGGGCCGCGCTCGGCACCTCCCTCCCCGAACGTCCCCGCGCCGTGCTGGCCGTCTCGGCCCACTGGTACATCGGGGCCACCGCGGTGACCGCGATGGCCAACCCGAGGACGATCCACGACTTCTACGGCTTCCCACGGGAGCTCAACGAGTTCGACTACCCGGCCGCCGGTGCACCCGAGCTCGCCTCGGAGGTGGCCGAGGTGGTCAAACCCACCTGGGTCGGCGAGGACCGGGACTCGTGGGGGCTCGACCACGGCACGTGGTCCGTCCTCACCCACGTGTTCCCCGATGCCGACGTCCCGGTGGCCCAGTTGTCGGTGGACGCCTCCAAGCCCGCGGGCTACCACTTCGACCTGGGCACCAGGCTCTCGGCGCTGCGGGACTCCGGTGTGCTGATCCTGGCCAGCGGCAACGTGGTGCACAACCTGGCGGCCGCGGACCCCTCCCGCGGGGACTCGGGGACGGACTGGGCGCACCGATTCGACGACCACGCCCAGGAACTGCTCACCGAGCGGCCGGAGGACGCCCTCTCTCTGGTCGAACACCCCGACGCCCGACTGGCCGTCCCCAGCGCCGACCACTTCCTGCCCCTGCTCTACACGGCGGGGATGGCGGCCGGATCCGGCGAGGAGCTGGACGCCTTCAGCAAGGGGTACGCCTGGGGGTCGGTCTCCATGACGAGCTACCGCTCCGCGGCCTGACCCGCACGCGCGGCCTGACCCCGCTGCGCCGTCAGGTCCCCCTGGCCCGGTTCGCGAGGCCGCCCGTCAACGGCAGCAGCACGACCAAGGACACCCACATCAGCTGGGCGGTCCCCGCGCCGACCGTCACCGCCACGGGGACCGATGCCAGGAACACCACCGGGGTGGCGGTCGCCGCCAGGAGCATTCTGCGGTTCTCCCTCGCCGACGTGGGACGGCGTTCCAGTCCGACCGCGCGACCACGCTGGTACACGGCGGCCTGCGCGAGGGACACCCCGGCGATGTTGAGGGCGTAGAGCGCGGTCGGCAGGTCGAGATCGGCCGTGGCCGGGTTGCTGATCGCGTCGGTGGTGAAGGGCACGAGGATCACCAGGCCCGTCGCCAGGAGGTTGCCGACCACCATCGGGCCGTCGAGTCCGGTGAGGCCCTTGATCATCCTGACGTTGACCCGCCACAGCGCGCAGATCACCACGAAACTCAGTGCGACCCCGGTCAGCTGCTGCCCGAGCCCGGATGCCGCCAGGGAGCCGAGGTCCTGCCACGCCTCCGGCCCCGGCAGGTCGACGTTCACGATGAGCAGCGTGACGGCGAAGCCGTAGATGGCGTCGAAGAAGGACACCCCGCGGTCGAACTCGGAGGTGTCCCTGCGGATCACCTCGTCGTCGTCGTCGATCTCTCTCCGTCCGATCCCGTCCATGGCGGACAGCATGCCACCGGCGCGGGGCGGGATTCAGGTGTTCCTCTCGAACACCAGTCGCAGTCCCTCGAGCGCGAGCTCCGGCTCCACGTCGGTGATCGTCCGCGACTCCTCCGCCACGACGTCCGCACGCAGTCCGGTCAGCACCACCGCCGCGTCGGCCAACTCGGCGACGTCCGTCCGCAGGCGGTCGACCAGCGCGTCGATCTGCCCGGCGAACCCGATCACGATCCCGGCCTGCAGCGCGGCGACCGTGTTCTTGCCCAGCGCGCCCCGGGGCCGCACGACCTCGATCTTGCGCAACGCGGCCGCGCGCTCGGCGAGAGCGTCCACGGAGATGTCGATCCCGGGCGCGATCGCCCCACCGAGCAACTCGCCGCGGGCGGAGACGGCGTCGACCGTGGTCGCGGTGTCCACGTCGACGACGATCACCGCGCCCTCGAACAGGGTGTGGGCTGCCAGGGCGTTGACGACCCGGTCGGACCCCACCTCCCGCGGAGAGTCCACGAGCAGTGGTACCCCGGTCTTCACTCCGGGCGCCACCACGACCGCGCGCAACCCGGGCCAGTAATCTGCGGCCATCCGTCGCAGTTCGCCCGTCACCGACGGCACGACCGACATCGCCGAGATTCCGGTGAGCCGCTCGGCGCACTCGCCGAGCAACCCCCGGATGGTCAGCGCCAACTCGTCGGAGGTCACCGCCGGCGACGTCCGCATGCTCCAGGTGCGCTCGAGTGGACCGCCATCGGGGGGGAAGACGCCGAGCCGGATGTGGGTGTTGCCGACGTCGACGGTGAGTAACACGGCCCTACCCCGACACCTAGACGGTGGCGGGCTCGGGGACGCGCGGGTTCTTCAGGCCCGACCCCTCGGGGACGTCCGCCGGATCGGTGCCCTCGGTGAGCGTGCGGTTGTGGGCATCCACGAAGACCACGCGCGGCTCGTAGGCCCGCGCCTCGGCGTCCTCCATCACCGCGTACGCGATGATGATCACCAGATCCCCGGGATGGACGAGGTGCGCGGCCGCACCGTTGATGCTGATGACCCCCGAGCCCCGCTCGCCGGTGATGGCGTAGGTGGTCAGACGGGAGCCGTTGTCGATGTCGACGATGTCGATCTGCTGCCCCTCGAGCAGGTCCGCGGCGTCCATGAGGTCCGCGTCGATGGTGCAGGAACCCACGTAGTGCAGGTCCGCCTGGGTCACCGTCGCCCGGTGGATCTTGGAGTGGAGCATGGTGCGCTGCATCTAGATGCCTTCCTGGAGGTCTGCGGCCAGCTCGGCCTGCTGGGAGGCGACGGTCGCCTCGGCGGCGGCGAGGAACCCCGTGCCGATGGCCACGCCGACGTTGTCGATGAGGCGGGCGGAGCCGATCCGGGCCGCCACGAGGAGCCGCCCCGGACCCTCCTGCGGCGGCTCGCCGAGGTCGCCGGCCCGCAGCTCGAGGTAGTCGATCGAGATCTGCGGTCGCTCCGCCAGGACCGCGCGGGCGGCGTCGAGCACGGCCTGCCCGCCCCCCTTGGCCGCGAACGTCCCGGCCACGAGCGCCGCGTTGAGCGTGGTGGCCAGTTCCCGCTCCTCCCCGGAGAGGTAGCGGTTGCGTGAGCTCATCGCCAACCCGTCCGACTCGCGGACGGTCGGCACACCCACCACCCGGACGTCCATGTCCAGGTCGGCCACCATCTGACGGATCAGGACCAGCTGCTGATAGTCCTTTTCCCCGAAGAACGCCTGGTGAGGGGCGACTATGTTGAACAACTTGGCCACCACGGTGAGCATCCCGGCGAAGTGACCGGGGCGGGAGGCACCGTCGAGGATGTCCCCCGTCGGCCCGGGCAGCACGGTGGTCCTCGGCCCGTTCGGATACATCGCGGCGGCGCTGGGGGCGAGGACCAGCTCGACCCCGGCGGCGGCCAGCCTGGCCACGTCCTCGTCGAGTGTCCGCGGATAGGCGTCCAGGTCCTCACCGGGCCCGAACTGCAGCGGGTTGACGAAGATCGACACCACCACCACGGAGCCGGGAGTCCGGCGGGCGGCCTCGACCAGGGCCAGGTGTCCCTCGTGCAGCGCCCCCATCGTCGGGACGAAGGTGATCTGCCTGCCGACCTTGCGCAGCGACCGGGTGACCGCGTGCAGCGCCGAGGGGTCGTGGTGGACGGTCAGCTCGCCCCGGGTGTAGCCGGTACCCGGCCGTCCCGGGACCGCCGTCCGCACGGGGAGGGTCGAGGTGGTCATCGCAGCTGCTCCGTCAGGTCGGGGGCCAGGAGGTCGGTGACGTCGCGTCCGGCACCGCAGCGATCCGCCGTCCGCAGCGCGAGCGCGCGGTACCCGGCGGCGATTCCGCTGTCCACGTCCTCGAGCGCGTCGAGGTGGCGCGACACCGTCACCGCGTCGCCGCGCATCACGGGGCCGGTCAGCGCCGACTCCCCGGAGGCCAGGACGTTGTCGAGCGCGGCCCGCAGCAGCGGCTCGAGGGTACGGCGGGCCAGCGCCCCGGCGTCCGAACCGAGCATGCCGTCCGGGTCACCCTGGACCCCGCCGCCGGGCAGGACAGAGAAGGACGCCGCGAGCGCCTCTGCGGCGTCGTTGACCAGCGTGACGAGGTGGTTGGCGCCGTGCGCGAGCGCCGCGTGGTAGAGCGCCCGGTGGGATTCGGCGACGGTGACGGGCAGCCCGCCGGTCTCCATCACCAGCATCTGTCCGACGACCAGGCCGACCTCGTCCGGGGAGGTCAGGGCCCACGAGCAGCCCTCCATGCGCTCGATGTCCGAGTCTCCGCCCGTGAAGGTCATGGCGGGGTGGGCCGCCACCACGACCGCGCCGGCGTCAGCGGCGGGACGGAGCACGTCCGCACCCACCGCGCCGGCGACGTGGACCACGATGTGGCCGGGGCGGAAGGCGTCGGCGTCGGCCAGTTCCGCGACCACTCCGGGCAAGTCCTTGTCGGGCACCGCGAGGATCAGCAGTTCCCCGGCCCCGGCCACCGCGACCGGATCGGAGAATCGCGCCTCCGGCAGACGGCGGGAGGCGAGCTCACGTGACCGCTCGGAGCGCGCGACGACCGCGGAGACGACGTGGCCACGACGCTCCAGCGCGGCGCCGATCGCCGTGCCGACGCGTCCCGCGGACACGAGGCCGACCGAGAGGCGGGCAGGGGGTGTTCCGGTGACGCCGAACTCGGACATCATGAGGTGCTCCAGTGCTCGATCCGTTCCAGGCCCGCTCACGTGGTGGGTCCCGGACATCTCGGGGGCGAGAATAGTCGCACTCTCCGACCGGGGCACGCCCGAGTGGCGTACCTCACAAAGTCGGGGTGGGGCTCGATCGGCCGGGTCGCGCTGCCTCAGTCAGCCGAATGGCGGTGGCGACGCCCACGGCCGGGAGCCTCGTCACCGCCGAGGCGTGCCATGAGCTCGGCGACCGAGAGCCCGCCGCCCTCGCCGTGACGGCTGTGCGGCGCGGACTCGGTGGCCGCGGGCTCGGGCTTCTGCGCCTGCTCCCGTGCGGGCTCGGGCTCCGGCTTCCGCGCCT
>NZ_JAALDZ010000112.1:0-7425 GCF_014145125.1 Dietzia sp. CQ4
CGGCGGCGCGCGGCGCGGCTGCTGAGCTCGGTGTCGTCGGTGATCCGCGGGATCTCGCCGGTGAGCTCGGAGACGCTCACGCCGCTGCCGCCCTCGTCGGCCCGCCGGTGCCGGCGCCCCTTGGGTGCGGCCGCGTCCGACTGCTCGGCGCCCATGCGCTTGAGCAGCTCCGCCACGGTGATCTGCTGACCGTCCTGATCCTCGGCCATCTCAGCTCCCCTTTCCGTCGCCGCCCGCGTCCCGGTCGAGACGCTGCAGAATGAGCCCCTCCCGCAGAGCCCACGGGCAGATTTTCACACTTTCCAACCCCAGAGCCCTCATCGACGCCTCCGCCACCAGCGCTCCCGCGACCACCTGATGGGACCGGTCAGAGCTGATGCCCTCCAACTCTGCCCTGTCGGCGGCCGTCATGCGAGAGATAAAGGCGATCACCTGCCGCAGACCCGACGCGGTGAGGATCCGCTCCACCCGCGGCCCCTCCGACGACGGCGCCGCGCCGGTGAGCCGCGCCAGCGTGCGGAACGTCTTGGAGGTGGCACAGGCCAGGTCGGGGGTGCCGGCCGCCCGCAGGTCCCGGGCAGGGCCCTCCAGCTCGGCGTCGATGAAATCACGCAGCTGGTTGATGCGCTTGCGTTCGGGCGGGTCGGTCTTGAACCAGTCGTGCGTCAGCCGGCCGGCGCCCAGGGGCAGGCTGAAGGCGTGCTCGGGCAGCTCGTCCTCGCCGCTCGTGAGTTCGAGCGAGCCACCACCGATGTCGAGGTTGACGATCCGACCGGCGCTCCAGCCGAACCACCGGCGGGCGGCCAGGAAGGTCATCCGCGCCTCGTCCTCGCCGGAGAGCACGCGCAACGCGATCCCGGTCTCCTTCTCGACCTTCTCGAGCACCGCGTCCGAATTGGCGGCGTCGCGCACCGCCGAGGTCGCCAGGGCCATGACCTCGCGGCACTTGGTGGCCTTGGCCAGATCGGCGGCCTCGTTGACCGCGTCGATCAGCCGGGCGACGCCGGTCTTCGAGATGTTGTCGTCCTCATCGAGGTACTCGATCAGCCGCAGACGGGTCTTGGAGTCGTTCATGGGCGTGGGGTGCCCGCCCCGATGGGCGTCGACCACCACGAAATGGACCGTGTTGCTCCCGACGTCCAGGACACCTAATCTCACACGCCCACCCTAAACGGTCTACGGTCGCAGGTTGTGACCGCCACCGAACGCACCAGCACCCCGGGCGCGCCCGCCGCGGAAGTCCCCCTCGACTTCCCCCGCGAGTGGTACACCTTCCCGGACCCCGCGAACGACCAGCACCTCGTCTCCGCGGACATGACCTGGCTGCTGTCCTCGTGGACCTGCGTGTTCGGCACCCCGGCCTGCCACGGCATCGAGGCCGACCAGCCCGACTCCGGCTGTTGTACGCACGGGGCGTTCCTGTGTGACGACGACGACCGCGCGCGACTGACCGTGAACGTCGAGCTCCTGGGACCCGAGGACTGGCAGCACCGTGGGGCCGCGCTGGAGGCCGCGGAGGCCGAGGGCGTCGATCTCGAGCCGTGGCTGGAAGAGGACGAGCTCACCGGGGACGACGGCGAGCCCGAGCCCGCCCTGCGGACGCGGCGCCACGGCGGGCGATGCGTGTTCTTCAACGACGTCGGCTTCCCGGCCGGCTCGGGCTGCGCCCTGCACCACATGGCGCTGAGGACGGGGCGGACCCTGCCCGAGTCGAAGCCGGACGTGTGCTGGCAACTGCCCATCCGCCGCACGCAGGAGTGGGAGACCCGGCCCGACGAGGTGGAGGTCCTCCACACCCGTATCGGCGAGTACGACCGCCGCGGCTGGGGCCCCGGCGGGCTGGACCTCGACTGGTACTGCACCGGATCGCCCGAGGCGCACGTCGGGGCCGACCCGGTGTTCGTCTCACTGCGCGACGAGCTGGTGGAGTTGCTGGGGGCCGACTGCTACGAGGTGCTGGCCGCGGCGTGCCGGCGCCGCCGCCAGCTGGGGATCGTCGCCGTGCACCCCGCGACGGAGCGGGCGACTCCCTAGTCGACCACTCCCATTCCGGACCGGACGAGCCGGTCAAATCCCGCTTCGGACCGGACGAGCTGGTCAGCCCTCGAACTTGTAGCCCAGGCCCCGGACCGTCACCAGGTGGACCGGCTTGCCCGGGTCCTGCTCGATCTTCGAGCGCAGCCGCTTGACGTGGACGTCCAGAGTCTTGGTGTCCCCCACGTAGTCCGACCCCCAGACGCGGTCGATCAGCTGACCGCGGGTGAGCACCCGGCCCGAGTTGCGCAGCAGGTACTCGAGCAGGTCGAACTCCTTGAGCGGGAGGGTCACCACCGACCCGCGGACGGTCACCGTGTGCCGCTCGATGTCCAGGCGCACCGGGCCCGACTCCAGGACACCGATGTCGTCCGGCTGGTCTCCCTCCGTGTCCGCGCCGCGCCTGAGCACGGCCCGGATGCGGGCGATGAGTTCGCGGGCCGAGTAGGGCTTGGTCACGTAGTCGTCGGCCCCCAACTCCAGCCCGACCACTTTGTCGATCTCGCTGTCCCGCGCGGTCACCATGATGACCGGGACGCTCGAGGTCACCCGCAGGCGCTTGCACACATCGGTTCCGGACATGCCCGGGAGCATGAGGTCCAGCAACACGATGTCCGCGCCCTCCGCGTCGAAGCTCTCCAGCGCGGTCGGGCCGTCGCCGGCGATGGTGACCTCGAAGCCCTCCTTGCGCAGGAGGAACGCCAACGGATCCGCGAGCGAAGCCTCGTCCTCTACGATCAGCACCCTGGTCACGGCACCTGGTCCTCTCCTTGTTGGTCGTGCTCGGCGGGGGGCGGGGCCCCCTCGCCACCCGGCTCCACATGGGCCGGGAGTTCGAGTGTGAACGTGGACCCGGTCCCGGGCCTGCTCCAGATGCTGACGCCGCCGTTGTGGTTCTGGGCGACGTGCTTGACGATCGCCAACCCCAGCCCGGTCCCGCCGGTGGCCCGGGACCGGGCCTTGTCCACGCGGAAGAACCGTTCGAACACGCGGGTCTGGTGCTCGGGCGCGATGCCGATCCCCCGGTCGGTGACCCGCAGCATCACGGTGTCCCCGTCGAGCGCCCGCGTGATCGAGACCGGGGTGCGCTCCGGCGAGTAGTTGACGGCGTTGGAGATGAGGTTGGTCAACGCGGTGACCAGCAGTGTCCAGTCGCCCGAGATCTCGAGCCCGGAGGGCGCGTCGGTGATCAGCTCGATCCCGGCCGCCTCCGCCGCGGACGCCGACCTGCGCATGGCCTCGTCCACCACGGCGTCCACGTCCACCGGCTCGGGATCGCGGATCCGCTCGGCGCCCTGGAGCCGGGACAGCTCGATGAGCTCGGAGACCATCTTGCCCAGCCTGTGGGCCTCGCTCACCACGCGGCCGCCGAAGTACTCGACCGACTCCGGGTCGTCCTTGGACTCCAGCAGCGCCTCGGCCAACACGGCCATGGCCCCCACCGGTGTCTTGAGCTCGTGGGAGACGTTGGCCACGAAGTCGCGCCGGGCGGCCTCCATGCGCCGCTGCTCCGAGTCGTCGTCGGCGAACACCACCGCGAACTGACCGAGGTGGCCGCCGAGGATCTCGCTGCGGCCGCTCACCGACGGGATCCGGCGGCGCCCCGTGATGACCTTGGCGGGCAGGTCGAACGCCGAGGGCTCGCCGCCGGCGAAGGTGATCTCGGCCGCGCGCCACACCGGGTCCACCAGGAGACGGTCGTCCACAATGCCCAGCTCCGCGGCGCGACGGTTGTAGAGCACCACGTCCTGGTGACGGTCCACCACGGCGAGCGCGTACGGCGCCTGGTGGTACACCGCCCGCAGGACCTCCAACCGGCTCGGACCCTGCTGCTCGGCGAGCCGGAGCTCACGGCGGGCGTGGAGCCGGGGGACGACGAACCCGCCGACGACAAAGCCGACCACTGCGGCGATGATCGCGAGGGCGATCCCGAGACTGACCTGCACGAGGCAGATACTACGGTGCGGCGAATCGGCGACCACAACGGAGAACCCCCGTCCATCTGCGGGAAGTCCGCAGGTGGACGGGGGTTCGCCGCGTGTTCACCGGAGCGACACCTACTTCTGGGCGCCCTGGCTGGCGACGGCCGCGGCTCCCGCGGCCGCGGCCTCCGGGTCGAGGTAGGTGCCCCCCGGGTTGGAGACCAGACCGGAGTCGTCGAAGCGGTAGACCAGCGGGATGCCGGTGGGGATGTTCAGGCCCGCGATGTCCTCGTCGGAGATGCCGTCGAGGTGCTTGACCAGTGCGCGCAACGAGTTCCCGTGCGCGGCCACCATGACCGTCCTACCCTCCGCCAGCTGCGGCGCGATCTCGGCCGCGTAGTACGGGATGAAGCGGTCCACCACGTCCTTGAGGCACTCGGTCAGCGGCACCTCCGGCAGGTCCGCGTAGCGGGGGTCCGCCGACTGCGAGTACTCGTTGTCCGCATCGATCGCCGGCGGCGGCGTGTCGTAGCTCCGGCGCCAGAGCATGAACTGCTCGTCGCCGAACTCGTCCTTGATCTCCGCCTTGTTGAGGCCCTGGAGCTTGCCGTAGTGCCGCTCGTTGAGCTTCCAGTGCCGCACCACGGGGATCCAGTGCCGGTCGCAGGCGTCCAGCGCGATGTTGGCCGTGGTGATGGCCCGACGCAGCAGCGAGGTGTACAGCACGTCCGGGAGGATGCCCTCCTCGGCGAGGAGTCTGCCGCCGCGGACCGCCTCCTCGCGTCCGAGGTCGGTGAGGTCCACATCGACCCATCCGGTGAACTGGTTGGAGGCGTTCCACGTGGACTGACCGTGACGCAGCAGGACGAGGGTTCCGTAAGCCATAGGGTCATTATGACCCGACGCCCGAGGACTACGGTGCAGACATGACCACACACGCCGGAGACACCCCCGATCGACCCGACCGGCCGTGGACCGCCCACTACACCCCGGGCACCACACACGACCTCGACTACGGCACCACCACGCTCATCGACCAGTTCGACGACGCCGTGCGCACCTACGCCGACCGGCCCGCGACCGAGTTCTTCGGCCGACTGACGCCCTACTCCGAGATCGGCAGCCGGGTCCGCCACGCGGCCGAGGGACTGCGTCGCCTCGGGGTGGGGCGCGGGGACCGGGTCGCGGTCCTGCTACCCAACTGTCCGCAGGGGATCGTGGTGTTCTACGCCGCGCTGCGGATCGGCGCGATCGTGGTCGAGCACAACCCGCTCTACACCGCCGACGAGCTCGAGGGCCCGTTCGCCGACCACGGCGCGAGGGTGGTGGTGACCTGGAACGTCGTCGCCGGGATGGTGCGCGAGCTGGCCGACCGCCCCGGCACGGAGATCGAGCACATCGTCGCCGTCGACCTGCTCGACGAGCTCCCCGCGGCCAAGCGCCTGGCGCTGAAGCTCCTGCCCGTCCCGTCGCTCCGCGCCTCGCGGGCCAAGCTCTCCGCGCCCGCTCCCGGGACGCTGGACTGGCGCGAGCTGGAGACCGGGCCGGAGCTGGACTTCTCATATCCACGCCCGAAGGCCGACGACCTCGCGCTGATCCTGTACACCTCCGGCACCACCGGCACGCCCAAGGGCGCCACGCTCTCGCACGCCAACCTCGTGGCCAACGCCAAGATGGGCGAGGCCTGGGTGCCCGAACTCGAGCTGGGGCGCGAGCGGTTCCTGGCCTCGCTGCCGATGTTCCACGCCTACGGGGTGACGCTCTGCGTGGTGATCGGGATCGCGGTGGGTGCCCGGCTGCAGCTCGTGCCCGCGCCCGAGATGGACCTCATCATGCCGATCCTGGCCAAGGACCTGCCCACCTTCATCCCGGCCGTCCCCCCGATCTACTCCAAGATCCTCGAGGAGGCCGGCAGGCGGGGGATCCCGCTGCACGGCATCCGGCACTCGCTGTCCGGCGCCATGAGCCTGCCCGACGAGCTCATCGAGAGGTGGGAGGCCGCGACCGGGGGCCTGCTCGTGGAGGGGTACGGCATGACCGAGACCTCGCCCATCACGGTGGGCAACCCCATGTCGACGGCGAGGCGGGCCGGCAGCATCGGCGTCCCCTTCCCGGACACCGACGTCCGCGTCGCCCACAAGGACGACCCCACCGTCGACGCCGACCGGGGCGAGCCCGGCGAGCTGTTGGTCAGGGGCCCGCAGGTCTTCCCGGGCTACTGGCGCAACCCCGCGGCCACCGCCGAGACCTTCCACGAGGGCTGGCTGCGCACCGGCGACGTGGTGGTCCAGGACGCCGACGGCTTCCTCCACGTGGTGGACCGCATCAAGGAGATGATCGTCACCGGCGGGTTCAACGTCTACCCCTCCGAGGTGGAGGCGGTCCTGCGCAGGGCCCCGGGCGTGGCCGACTGCGCGGTGGTGGGACGGCGCGGACCGGACGGGGGCGAGCAGGTCGTGGCCGCGGTCGTGCTCGAACCGGGCACCGAGCTCGACGCCCCGGCCCTGCGCGCCCACTGCAAGGCCTCACTCGCCGGGTACAAGGTCCCCCGGGAGTTCGTGGCGCTGGGCGAGCTGCCCACCAACCCGATGGGCAAGGTCCTGCGGAAGAAGGTCGCCGAGCAGCTCTGACGGGAGCCGCGACGTCCGCACCCGCGACGCTCCACACCGTCGGCGGCCCGCTCCGTCGACGCTCCACACCGTCGGCGCCCCACACCGTCGAAAAGAGCGTCCCGCACACATCGGCCGAGGAGAGGGTGAGCGGAACGCTCTTCTCGATGGAGAGGCGGTCGCCGGGGCGGTCGCCGGGGCGGTCGCCGGGGGCTCGCGGGTTACTCGTGCCCCGGCTGGGGCAGGTCCTCGGTGAGGTGGCGGAACGCGTCCAGGTTGCGCAGCGGCTCACCGCGCGAGACGCGCCACTCCCACTCGCGGCGGATCGAGGTGTGGAAGCCGGTCTCGAGCAGGATGTTGAAGTCGTGATCCGCCGCCTCGAGCACCTGGCCCAACACGCGGTCGAGCTCCTCCTCGGTCACCGCGACCAGCGGCATCCGGCCCACCAGGTAGATGTCGCCGTTGTTGTCCAGCGTGTACGCCACCTGGTACAGCCGACGGTTGCGCCGCAGCAGGTACTTGTAGACCCTCTCGAAGTCCTCGTCGGGCTTGCGGCAGACGAACGCCTCGATCCGCACGCTCTCCCGGTTCACCGTCAGATGGCAGGCGGTCTTGAGCCGCTTCTCCCCCGGCAGCTGGACCACGAAGACGCGGCCGTCGGCCAACGTCGACTCGATGTCCCGCTCCACCAGGAAGCGTCGGATCAACTCGAGGGTGGGGCGGTCGACGTCGTCGGCACCGCGCGGCGCGGACCCGCCGTCGTCGTCCATGCGCTTGTTCTCGGTGGGGTCGATCATGGTGACTCCTTCGGTTCGACGGCCCGGACTCGTGAGCGATTCGTCACGGGGGCTTGTTCGGAC
>NZ_JAALDZ010000113.1:0-3587 GCF_014145125.1 Dietzia sp. CQ4
CTGGAGGCCGGCCGCGCCGCCGGCGACCCCGCCCGCGGCTGCGAACTGGCCCGCGATGTCGTCCGCCCGCCGCTGCTGCCGGTCCGGTACGTCGACGTCGAGGGACCGGGCGACACCCGGCGGTTCGTGCGTCGAGGGTCCTGCTGCCTGATCTACGTCGCGACCGCGGGCGACAAATGTGCCGGCTGCCCGCGTCGCACCCCGGCGGACCGGCATGCAGAGCTCCTGCGGCGCACGTCGTCCTGACGTGTCGGGCCGGGGCCGGGCACCATCCCCAGAGTTGCCGTCCCGGAACGACCGCCCGCCCTAGAGCTGCAGCCGCGCCAGCCGTCGTGCGCGTCGCCGTGCCCGCTGCAGTTCCGCGAGAAGTGCCTTGCCGGTCCACTGGCGGCGACCGGGTCCGGCCCGTTCGGCCTCGTGCACCAGCTCGACCATGTGCGCACACGCCGGCGTCTCGACACCGAGGTACCGACCCATCCGCACCACCTCCCCCTGGAGGATGTCGATCTCGGTCGGTCGGCCCCGGACCAGGTCGTCGTTCATCGACGACGTCCCGTCGGCGTCGACCCGCATGACCGCCCTGGCGAGCCTGCGGAACACCGGGGTGGGCAGCCGCATGACGGCCGGCAGCATGCCGGCGGGTACCGCGATGGGTACCCGGGACACCACTCCGGCGGCGGTGAAGACCCGGTTGGCCTCGGCCTGACAGAGCGCGACGCATCTGCGCAGGTCCCGGTCGAGGAGTTCGGTCCTCAGCGGGAGGCCGGACAACGCCTGGACCGCGTTGTTCATGTTCAGCAGGACCTTGCCGTGCAGTACCGCCTGGATGTCGTCGGTCGCGCGCACCCGGAGATCGGCCTCCTCCATCACGCGCAGGAGCGGGGCGGCGAGGGGATGCTCGGCGATCCGGATCTCCCCGGTGCTGGTCCGACGGTAGGTGGCGGGTCCGGTCCGCGCGACGTTGAAGGGGATGATCCCGGCGATCACCGGTGTGGCGTCCACGCCCTCGCGGATCAGATCAGCCGAGTGCAGACCGTTCTGCAGTCCCACCACCAGGGATCCCGGACGCAGGTACGGGACGAACTCGGCGGTGGCGGAGGCGGTGGAGCCGGCCTTGGTGCACACGAGCACCACGTCCGAGCGTCGGACGGCCACCGGCGTCTCGGCCAGGGTGAGCGCCTCGGCGGGCACGTGGAGGCGGTCCTCCACGCCCTCACCGGACTCCACGGTGAGTCCGACCGCGCGGATCGGGTCGAGGACATGAGGGCGCCCGACCAGCGTCACGTCGGCGTGGCGGGCGAGCCTGCCGCCCAGATAACACCCGACCACGCCCGCACCGATGACGGTGATGCGCAGCGGGGTGTCGGTGCCGACCATGGTGCTGGACGTTACGACATGCGCAGCGGTCCGGCGGTGGGATCGCGCGCGTGCCCACCGGGTCGAGGGGATCTCAGTGGCGCCGGGGTCGCAGAACCACCTCGGTCGGGTGGGCGTCGGGCCCCGAGTCGAGGGCGTGGCGCACCGCGGTGGCCACGGAGTCCGGGCTGAGGTGGGCCGACGGGTCATACTTCCCGCCCTCGGCGGCGACGATCGCCCGCTGCATGTCGGTGTCCACGCGTCCCGGATGGATCGAGGTGACGCGCAGGGCCGGTTCCTCGCCGCGGAGGGTGTCGGTGACGGCGCGCAGCGCGAACTTGGAGGCACTGTAGGAGCCCCAGCCCGGCTTGGCGGTGGTCCCGGCACCGGAGTTGATGACGACGACGTGGCCGCGGGCCGCGCGGAGCGCCGGGAGCAACACCCGGGTGAGCTCGACCACCGCGAGGACGTTGATCTCGAACGCGCGACGCCACTCGGCGGCGTCCGACTCGTCGATCCGCCCGAGGTCGGCCACCCCGGCACAGTGGACCACCCCGTCGAGGGAGGCGATCCCGTCGGCGACCGATGACACCCCGTCGACCGTCGTCAGATCCGCGGTCACCACCCGGGCGGACCTGCAGGAGCGGGCCACCGACGCCAGTGCGTCGGCGTCGCGGCCCACCAGGATCAGGTCGTGATCCGACTCGAGCGCCCTGGCCGTGGCCGCGCCGATCCCGCGCGAGGCGCCGGTGATCATGACTGTGCCCATGTCCGGTGAGGGTAGACGCCGCGGAGGCTCAGCGGGCGGTCGCGGTCCCGTCGAAGGCGTCCAGGAGTGCGTTGAGGGCGGGGACCGCCGCCGACAGCGTCTCCCGGTGCTCCGGGGACAGGCGGGACAGGTGGTCGGCGAAGTCCTGGTCGCGCGCCTCGAGCACCTGGTCGATCCGTGCCCGCCCGAGGTCGGTGAGCTCCACGCAGACGCCGCGGCCGTCCGAGTGGTCCCGCACGCGCTCCACGTAGCCCATGCTCTCCACCACGGTCACGGAATTGCTGGTCGTCGGGACCCGGACGTTCTCCAACCGGGCCAGGTCGCTCATCCGCAGCCGCCCGTGGCAGGCGAGCGTGTAGAGGATCGAGGTCTGTGCGCGGCTGAGGGCGTACTGGGTGTTCTGCCGCCGGACCAGCAGGTCCAGCCTGAGGAGGATGGGCCGGAACTCCGTCGCCAGTCCGCTCGTCACAGTGTCCACGCCGTGCCCCCTGACCCGTTCGTCCCCTCGGTCGCATGGGAGATGTAAGCACGTTCCGGGGCGGTTATGGGGCGTCATCCCGGGCCGTGAGGGATACTCTCGGCATGGATTTGTATCACCAGATCACCGGTTCCGGTCCCACGATCATCCTCATGCACGGTGTCTGCCACCGTGCGCACGCGTGGGACTCGGTCGTCCCGCTCCTGGCGGACCGGTTCCGGCTGGTGGTGGTGGACCTGCCCGGACACGGGGAGTCGGCGGATCTCCCCGACGCGGGTGACGTGCTCGAGTACATGATGGACCAATTGACGGAGCTCATCGCGGAGGTCGTGCCGGACGGGGAGCGCCCCCACGTCGTCGGGAACTCGCTCGGCGGCTTCCTCGCACTGGAGCTGGGGGCCCGTGGCCTGGCGAGCAGTGTCACCGCGCTCTCGCCCGCCGGGTTCTTCCGGTCCGACGCCGAGTGGCGCTACACGATGACCGTGTTCCACAGTCTGCGCCGGGCGGCCGGGAAGCTGGGCCGGCACATCCCCGTGGTGACCGAGAGGGCGGCGGGCCGTGCGGTGATGATGGCCGCGTTCTGCGCTCGGCCGTGGCGGTACCCCGCCGAGGCGGCGGCGATCGACGGCGAGGCGATCATCAGCAACACCGTGCTGGACCGGGCGGACCGCAGGACGTTCCTGTTCTCCGCACCGGTGGACGAGGAGCTGCCGATCACCATCCGGTGGGGCCGGTTCGACCTGGTGCTGCCGGTCCGGCAGGTCTCGCTCGCGTCGAGGTTGTTCCCGCAGGCCCGGATCGAGATCTCGGCAGACGGGCACGTTCCGATGTCGGACGATCCGGAGGGCGTCGCCGCCTCGATCGCCGCGACCGTCGAGCGCGGGTTGGCGTATGCGGGGGCGACGAGCCGGGTCTGACGGCCCGGGTCCGGCGGCCCGGGTCAGGCGGGCCGGGTACGGAGGCCCGGGTCCGGCGGCCCGGGTC
>NZ_JAALDZ010000114.1:0-4523 GCF_014145125.1 Dietzia sp. CQ4
ATGGCCTCGGCCGCACTGTCCGGGGCCTCGGCGAGCGACCCCACGGTGTGTCCGACGACGACGGGCGCGTCGGGGGAGAAGGCGTCGAGCACGGCCGGAGGGACGGCGGAGGAGGACTCCAGCTCCCCGGAGAGGATGACGACGAGGCGTGCCCCCTGCACCACGGCCAGCGCGTGCCTGCCCGCCGCGACGGCGGCCTTGTGCGTGGCGGGCACGGACGCCAGCCCCAGATCCGCCCTGGGGCGCCCCACGATGACGGTGGCAGCGGTGGTCGGGTCCCAGTTGAGCGCCGAGGCCCCGGAGGCGAGATCGGCGTGCCGGTCCCCGCGGACGACGGCGTCGACCAGCATCGCCTCCATGCGGGTGTCCCAGGCGCCCCGGTGCTCGGCGGCGGCCGCGTACACCGAGGCAGCGGTGAAGCCGAGCTCGCGACCGAATTTCAGCACCGCCGCGATCATGAGCCCGCGCTGGCGCTCGTTGTGGGTGATCCGCGGCATGACCAGCTCGAAGTACTCGCACGTGGAGCGGACGAGCTGCACGGTCTCCTGCAGGGACAGGCCCTGACCGAGGCCCTTGGGTAGAAGCTTGAACCCCGCGATCGTGTCGGTGTGCGGGGCCTCGGGGTTGCGCATCCAGGTGACGAAGTCGCGCACGGCGCTCTGGATGATCAGCTGGATCTCCGCCCGTTGATCGGCGGACAGCCCGGCGAAGAACGGCAGGTCCTCCTCGAGGGACCGGACCGCTTCCGTCGACAGCGTCCCCGAGTACCGGGTGATGCGCTTGAGCAGCGCATCCGAGACCGGTCGCTGATCCGGAGCCCTCGCGGATCGGCGCCGTGACGGCTGTACGGTCTGTGGCCCGGCCCCCGCCGCGGGTCCGGTCGTCTCGGTCACGCCACCCCGGGATCCGTCGTGGGCTCGGGCGCCGCCATGACATCGTCGATCTTGTACAGGCGGGCCGCCTCGAGCAGGGTGCGCTTCTCGAGGCTGCCCTCGCGGACCAGCCCGGCGAGGACCGCGACGATGATCGATTCGGCGTCGGTGTTGAAGAAGCGACGCGCAGCCGGTCGGGTGTCGGAGAACCCGAATCCGTCGGTGCCCAGGACGGTGAAGTCACCGGGGACCCATCCGCGGATCTGGTCCGGCACCGCCTTCTGGTAATCGCTCACGGCGACCTTCGGTCCCTCGCTGCCTTCGAGAGACGCGGTGACGAACGGGGTCCGGGCATGCTGATCCGGGTGTCGGAGCTCGTGGCGTTCACACTCGTAACCGTCCCGTGCCAGTTCGTTCCACGAGGTGGCCGACCAGAGATCGGCGGCCACGTCCCACCGCTCGGCCAGGGTCTTCTGGGCTTCGGCGGCCGCGTACATCGCGACACCCGAGGCGAGGATCGAGGCCTTGTGCGCGCCCTTCTCGGCCTTGCGGAAGAGGTACAAGCCCCGGAGCAGGGCGTCGGAGTCCAGATCCTCGGGCTCCGGCGGCTGCGGGACGGGCTCGTTGTAGAGGGTGATGTAGTACGACACGTTGCGGTCGATCCCGTCGGTGTCGTTCTCATGGGCGGCGCCCGGCCCGTACATCCGCTCGATCCCCGCGCGCATGATGTGGGCGAGCTCGAAACCCCATGCGGGGTCGTACGAGATGATCCCCGGGTTGGTGGCGGCGAGAAGCGGTGAATGGCCGTCCATGTGCTGCAGCCCCTCACCGGTGAGGGTGGTTCGGCCGGCGGTGGCGCCGAGCAGGAACCCGCGGGCGAGCTGGTCGGAGGCCGCCCAGATGGCGTCGCCGGTGCGCTGGAAACCGAACATCGAGTAGAAGATGTACAGCGGGATCATGGGCTCACCGTGGGTCGCATACGCGGTGCCGGCGGCGGTGAACTCGGCCACCGACCCGGCCTCGCTGATCCCCTCGTGCATGATCTGGCCCGTCTTGGACTCCTTGTAGCTGAGCATGAGGTCGTGGTCGACGGAGGTGTAGTTCTGCCCGTGCGGGTTGTAGATCTTCAGGGTGGGGAACCACGAGTCCATCCCGAAGGTCCGCGCCTCGTCCGGGATGATCGGGACCAGACGATCGCGTAGCGACTCGTCCCGCATGAGCTCCTTGCAGGTGCGGACCAGGGCCATCGTGGTGGCGACCGACTGCTTTCCCGAACCCTTGCGGAGCGAGGCCAGGGAATCGATGTCCGGGACAGAGAGCGGGGTGAAGGTCTGGCGCCGCTCGGGCACGTGCCCGCCCAGCGCGTTCCTCCGCTCGAGCATGTAGCGGATCTCCGGCGAGTTGGGCCCCGGGTTGTAGTACGGGGGCAGCGTCGGGTCGGCCTCCAGTTCCTCGTCCGTGATGGGGATGAGCTGCTTGTCGCGGAACAGCTTGAGGTCGTCCAGCGTCAGCTTCTTCATCTGGTGCGCGGCGTTGCGTCCCTCGAAGTTCTGGCCCAGACCGAAACCCTTGACCGTGTGCGCGAGGATCACCGTGGGCTGACCGGTGTGCTCGAGCGACGCCTTGTAGGCGGCGTGGATCTTCCGGTAGTCGTGCCCGCCGCGGCGGAGGGCCCAGATCTCGTCGTCGGTCATGTCCTCGACGAGCTTGGCCGTGCGGGGATCACGACCGAAGAAGTGCTCGCGGATCCAGGCGCCGTCATTGGCGCGGAACGTCTGGTAATCACCGTCCGAGACGGAGTTCATGAGGGAGACGAGCGCACCCTCGGTGTCCTTCTCGAACAGCGCGTCCCACTCGCGGCCCCACACGACCTTGATGACGTTCCATCCGGCGCCCCTGAAGTACGACTCCAGCTCCTGGACGATCTGCCCGTTGCCGCGGACCGGGCCGTCGAGGCGCTGGAGGTTGCAGTTGATGACGAAGGTCAGGTTGTCGAGCGCGTCGTTCGCGGCCACCTGCAGGGCTCCGCGCGAGTCGACCTCGTCCATCTCACCGTCGCCGAGGAACGCCCACACGTGCTGCTGGGAGGTGTCCTTGATCCCGCGGTTGTGAAGATAGCGGTTGAACCGCGCCTGATAGATGGCGTTCATGGGCCCGAGGCCCATCGACACCGTGGGGAACTCCCAGAACTCGGGTAGGCAGCGGGGATGGGGGTAGGAGGGAAGTGAGCGTCCGGGGTGGCTCTTCTCCTGCCGGAACCCGTCGAGGTCGTGCTCGCGGAGGCGACCCTCGAGGTAGGCGCGTGCGTACATGCCGGGTGAGGCGTGCCCCTGGAAGAAGATGTGGTCACCACCCCCGGGGTGGTCCTTGCCGCGGAAGAAGTGGTTGTAGCCGACCTCGTACAGCGGGGCCGCGCCCGCGTAGGTGGAGATGTGGCCGCCCACACCGATGCCGGGCCGCTGGGCGCGGTGGACCATGATGGCCGCGTTCCAGCGGATCCAGCGCCGGTAGGTGCGCTCCACCGACTCGTCGCCCGGGAACTCGGGTTCGAGGCTGGTGGGGATCGTGTTGACGTAGTCCGATGAGGTGAGAGCCGGAAGGGGAACCCGCTGCTTGGAGGCGCGTTCGAGGAGCCTGAGCATGAGGTAGCGCGCTCTCTCGGGGCCCGCCTCCGCGAGCATGCCGTCGAGGGAGTCCATCCACTCCTGCGTCTCCTCGGGGTCCGAGTCCGCGAGATAGGACGCGACCCCCTCCCGGAGGACCGGCACGTTGGTGGGTGCGGAACCATCTCGGGTGCCTACGGTCTCGGTCATGCGTCTCGTCCTCACTTCTGCGATACGTACAGCGGCGACCCGGTGGGGTCACCACACATGTCGGGGTGCAGTGTCCGGTCGACCGCACGCGCCGCGGGTGTGTGGCGGATGGCGAGGTCGACCGGCCACGGGCCGTCGTCGGCCCATGACTTCCTCTGATTGTGCCCCAAAGCGTGATGCGCGACACGGGGCTGCGCTCTGACCGCCCAAATAGGCGGTAGTCGTTTCCCGTGGGAGGGTGCGCGGGTAGTGTTCCTGGTCAGCGAAAGACCAAGACGAACGAAGTCGGATACGAGGGAGGAACACCACGGTGGTCGCCGCGGCGAACCAGCAGGACGGGGCGGATCAGATTGCTGGTCAGCTCGAACTGACGAAGGACATGCTCGTTCAGGAGGTCGGATGGGATTCCGACTGTGACGAGGCGATCAGTGAGGCCGTCGAGGACGCCGTCGGGTCGGAGCTGCTGGAGGAGGACACGGACGAGATCGTCGACGCGGTACTGCTCTGGTGGCGTGACGGCGACGGCGACCTGGTGGACAGGCTCATGGACGTCGTGACCCCGTTGGCGGAGGAGGGTTCCGTGTGGGTCCTCACCCCCAAGACGGGGAACGACGGCCACGTGGAGCCCTCGGTCATCGCCGAGTCGGCCCAGACCGCCGGGATGCTCCAGACCCGCACCGCGGCCCTGGGGGACTGGGCGGGAAGCCGCCTGGCGCTGCGGAAGAACAGCATTCCGCGGAAGTAGAACGCCATTCCGCGGTCGTGATCGCACCCCCCGGGGGTGCTCGGCCGCCCGGCGGTGGGGCACCAGAACCGGGATGAGTTGATCTCACGAACA